>DATGIY010000035.1:0-6153 GCA_035295475.1 Terriglobales bacterium | reverse complement strand
GAGGAGGCGAGCTTCACTCGCCCGGACAGCTGTGGGCGGCTGTCCCCAAACAACCGGACAACACCATACAATTGCAGTTGAGAGGGGGAACGAAATGGCGGAGGTGCGGCAGTACCAGGTGAGCGCGGTATCAACCGATACATTGGGGCGAGTGTTGTGCAGCGCCCGCAATCACCACCTGGTGATTGACGGGCCGGAGCAGAATGGTTGTCCGGGCGAAGAGATCACGCCGGTGGAGGTATTTCTGGCGTCGGTGGCGGCCTGTGGAGTGGAACTGGTGCAGGTGATTGCGAAAAATGAGAAGCAGCCGCTGAAAAAGGTTGTGGTGCAAATTTCCAGCACCCAGGACCGGTCTAAACCGGTGCGGCCTGATGTGAGCCTGCTCAATTCCGTGCACTTGAAATTCAGGCTGACGGGTGTGAGTCAGCAGGAGGGGGAGCGCCTGATTGGGGCGTTCAAGGGACGTTGACCGCTGTACGGCACGGTCGCAGTTGCGACCCCGGATGTGAAGGTGGAAGTGGAAGTAGAGCGTTAGCCGGCAGTCAGGAATGGAATCCCGCAGCCAGCTCGAGCCGCGGGTCACCGCTCAACCCCGGCCAAATGTTTTCGAAAACAGCAGAACAAAAATCGCCCATACCCCGACGACGGTCACCCGTTCTGGGCTCCCCGCCATAAGGCAAGCAATTACCACTCCTAAGGCAAATAGCACTCCCACGGTCATGGAAAGCGGGGTGCTCACAAACTCGCCGCAATGTTTGCATTTCTTCGCCTCGGCAAGGATTTTTTCGGCGCAAAAAGCGCATTTCCGATGGCTGGCGGCGGTGATGGCTGTGGCAGTGGATGACATGGTCTTTCTCCCGTTAAAGCCGGTTCTCAGCTGGCCAGTCTAGAGCTGAACTTTGAGCGTGAGAAGGTGACGAAGGGCACACAATTACCAGCACAGGCAAGTTGGCGGGCAGGCCATCACGCGCCGGACCAGCATGATGGCTGCCGCCAGGCCAGAGTGGAAGTGGAGACGGGGCCGTAGCCGGCTGGCGGAGATGAGGCGAGCTGCGCTCGCCAGGACAGCCGAGGCGGCTGTCCCCACGGTCCCAACGGAGAGTGCCCGGCTACATGGCTTTGGCTAGGGGCCGGGTTCTGGGTTCAGAAGAGGAACTCCGGCTGAGCAGGCGGTCGAGCGAGAGCGCGCCGGCGCCGCGCACCATGAGCAGGAGCGTGATCGCCAGCACCAGCAGGTGGAACTCGATCCCCTCGCCCTTCTGGGTTCCCGTCCAATTCATAAACAGGCCATTGCGGGCGTGCACGGTAGCAATGGCTACCAGCATGTTGCAGGTAATGCCGAACGCCGCAACCCGGGTGAGCAATCCTAGCAGCAGACCAAGACCGCCAAAGAATTCCGCCGCAATGGCCAGAAAGGCGAAAACCGCGGGAATGCCGTTATGCTCGAAAAATCCCATGGTGGCGCTGAAGCCGTAACCGCCAAACCACCCCAGCATCTTCTGTGCCCCGTGGGCGAAAAAGACTACACCCAACACCAGGCGGACGATTATGAGTACGGGGTCATTATTCGTCTGCAGCAGCTTGCGTACCATCTTTCTCTCCTCCTTCAAACGCTGTTGGTCCTTAGTCGTTGGTCATTCGGTGTCGGCCGTCGGCCGTCGACGACCGGCGTTTTACGCCAGATCGAACAGCAGAAATTCCGAATTAGGAGCCGAGCCGGTGATTTCCAGAGCGGTCTCGCGCTCCACGCCGGCCCCATCTCCAGCCTTCAGAATGGCGCCGTTCAGCGATATTTCTCCACGCGCTACCTGTACCCAGGCGTAGCGGCCGCTTTGCAATTCGTGGCGCACGCTTTTACCCGCTTCCAGGACGGAGGCGTAAAGGCGTGCGTCCTGATGGATGCTGACAGAGCCATCTTCTCCGTGAGGAGAGGCGACCAGGCGCAGGCGATTGAGCTTGCTATCACGCGAAAACTCCTTCTGTTCGTAGCTGGGTTCAATGCCTTTGCGCTCAGGCATAATCCAGATTTGCAGCAAGTGAACTTCTTCCGAAGGCGAGTGGTTGAACTCGCTGTGCAGCACGCCGGTGCCCGCGCTCATGCGTTGGACTTCGCCAGGGCGAATAGTGGAACCGGTGCCCATGCTGTCCTTGTGAGCCAGCGCCCCTTCCAGGACATAGGTGATGATTTCCATGTCGCGGTGAGGGTGGGTGCCAAAACCATGCCCGGGCTCCACGTGGTCCTCGTTGATCACGCGCAGACTGCGAAAATGCATGTGCTTGGGATCGTAGTAATCAGCAAAGGAAAAAGTGTAGCGGGTGTGCAGCCAGCCGTAGTCGGCTTGGCCGCGCTGGTCGGCGGGACGGAGAGTTATCATGGCCGGCCTCCTTTCAAAGGTAATAGATGCTTTAACGTTAAAATAGTTTCAGGAAAGCGGCCCAGGCGTGGGTCGTTTGGCTCTGGCCGACGACGTTAGCCATGCAAACAGCGGGAACCGCGGGCTATACGGGCTACCCGTCTTTTCCCAGTTGCCGGCAGAGCCGGGCCAGTTCCTCCTGCTCGGCAGGGCGAAGCCGGTCCATCAGTTCCACGATGCGCTCCAGGTGGAGCGGAAAAAGGCGGGCCATTAGCTTGCGGCCCTTCTCGGTAATGCAGACGGACACAAAGCGGCGGTCCTGGGAGGACTGCTGGCGGCGGATCAGGCCGCGCTTTTCCAGGTTACTGGCCACCATGGTCAGGTTGCCGCTGGTTTTGAGGATCTTGCGGGCCAGTTCGCTCAGGCACAGGGGACCGACATGATAAAGAGCCTCCAGCACGGCAAACTGGCTGGCGGAAAGGCCGGAGCCCGCGAGAGAACGCGTGGCTTCGGCGTGCACGGTCTCGCTGGCGCGCAGCAGCTTAACGTAGGCTGAGAGAGCGCGCTCCTGGCGCGGAGTACCGTGAAAGTGTCGCGGCATAGGACGGTAGGAAGTTTAACATTGAAGCGTTCGCGCGCTCCCAGTTGACGGGATTCCAGCAGCCGTGTAATCGTGCCTGTCCGGACGCGAACATTGGGATATGAATTTTCTTGGCATCGATGTGGGAACGGGAGGAACGCGCGCAGTCGTAATCGACTCGAGCGGCCGGGTAGTGGCAGCCGCTGGTAGTGAGCACGGTGCCTTTGCTTCTCCACGGACGGGATGGGCGGAGCAGGATCCGCGGGACTGGTGGCGGGCCACCCAGGAAGCGATACGGAAAGTGCTGTCCCGCGGTGTGGCGGCGGAGAGCATCGGTGCGATCGGCTTCTCTGGGCAGATGCACGGAGCGGTGCTGCTGGATGAATGTGGAGAAGTTTTGCGGCCGGCGATCATCTGGTGCGATCAGCGCACGGCGCGGCAGTGCCGGGAAATCACGGAAAAAGTCGGCGCTAAACGGCTCATTGAGCTGACGGCCAACCCGGCACTCACGGGATTTACTCTTCCCAAACTGCTGTGGGTCCGTGAACAGGAGCCGGAACTGTGGGCGCGCTTGCGTACTGTGTTGCTGCCCAAGGATTATGTGCGTTTCCGCCTCAGCGGCGAGCGGGGCATAGACACGGCCGATGCTTCCGGCACACTGCTTTTTGACGTTCCTCACCGGCGCTGGTCGGCAGAAGTGGCGCAGGCCACGGAGTTAGATGAGCGGCTGCTGCCGCCAGTGTTCGAGTCACCGGAGGTCGTGGGGATGGTCTCCGCCGCGGGTTCTCAAGCGACAGGTCTGAAGCAGGGCACGCCGGTAGTGGCGGGTGCAGGCGACCAAGCCGCGGGCGCGGTAGGCTTGGGCGTGGTCCGGCCCGGAGCGGTAAGCGCCACCATCGGGACCTCAGGAGTAGTATTTGCGGCTACAGACCGCCCCGCGCTTGATCCCCAGGGACGTGTACACACTTTCTGTCACGCCGTTCCGGGTCGCTGGCATGTTATGGGGGTGACGCAGGGAGCAGGCCTGTCGCTGCGCTGGTTTCGCGACCAGTTTGGCGCCGGCGAAGACGACGGCCGCGATCCCTATGAGCGTTTGTGCGCGGAGGCAGCTACGATCTCTCCCGGCGCGGATGGCCTGCTGTGGACGCCTTATCTGATGGGCGAACGCACCCCGCACCTGGATCCTGCCGCGCGAGCCGCCCTCGTCGGCCTGACCGCCAGCCATACCCGGGCGCACGTGGTGCGCGCCATCCTGGAAGGCGTAGCCTTCAGCCTGCGTGATAGTCTGACGATTTTTGAGGAAATGGGAGTACCGATCGGGAGTATTCGCCTGGGCGGTGGGGGCGCGCGCTCGCCCGTGTGGCGCCAGATTCAGGCAGAGATCTACGGCCGGAGTGTGGAACTGGCGGCCGCTGAGGAAGGGGCAGCGTATGGAGCGGCGCTGCTGGCGGGTGTCGGGGGACGCGCATGGGGTTCAGTAGATGCGGCCTGTGATGCGACCATTCGCATTGCTTCGCGGCTGGAGCCGGAACCGGCCACGGTGAAGCACATGGAAGCGAGATACCAGCAGTATCGGAAGTTGTATCCGGCTATGAAGGGGATTGGATTTGAATGAAGTGGGGACGCGGACTAGCAGGGAGATAGGCGAGCTGCGCTCGCCCGGACAGCCGAGGGCGGCTGTCCCTGCACGTGCATCAATGGGCGAGGGCGGCAGTCCCTACACATGCATGGATGGGCGAGGGCGGCTGTCGACAGACGTTAACTGCAGGAGATGAAATGGGGAGACCGGTTTGTCTTTTTACGGGGCAATGGGCGGACCTGCCGCTGGAGACAGTGGCGGCCAAGGCGCAGCAGTGGGGATTTGATGGCCTGGAACTGGCCTGCTGGGGCGATCACTTTGAAGTTGATCGAGCGCTGGCGGATCCAAAGTACTGCCAGTCGCGTCGGGAAATTCTTCAACGACATAAGTTGCAGTGCTTCGCGATTTCCACGCACCTGGTGGGGCAGGCGGTTTGCGACCTGCACATCGACGAGCGGCATAAGGGCATATTGCCGCCGGATATCTGGGGCGACGGCCAGGCCGAGGGAGTGCGGCAGCGGGCCGCGCAGCGGGTGAAGGATACGGCGCGCGCGGCCGCTAAATTCGGAGTGAAGGTGGTCAATGGCTTCACCGGTTCGAAGATCTGGCACACGCTAGCGATGTTTCCCCCGGTTCCTGCCGCCATGATCGAAGATGGTTACCGGGATTTCGCAGCCCGCTGGAATCCGATTCTGGACGTATTCGACGAAGTGGGGGTGAAATTTGCTCTCGAGGTCCACCCCGGCGAAATTGCTTACGACTACTGGACCACAGAACGGGCACTGGAGGCGATAGGCGGACGGCCCGCTTTTGGCATCAACTTTGATCCCAGCCACCTGCACTGGCAGATGGTGGACCCGGTAGCGTTGGTGCATCGTTTCGGGGACCGCATCTACAACATGCATGTCAAGGAATCGGTGCGCCTGCTCGATGGGCGCAACGGGATTCTCTCCTCCCACTTGTTCTTCGGCGATCACCGCCGTGGGTGGGACTTTGTTTCGCCAGGGCGCGGCGGCGTGCCCTTCGAGCGTGTCTTCCGGGCTCTGAATGACGTGGGCTACCGAGGGCCGCTCAGCATCGAGTGGGAAGACAACGGCATGGACCGGGAACAAGGAGCACCGGAGGCTCTGGCCCTGGTACGGCGTCTGGAGTTGACGCCGTCGGGCGTAGCCTTTGATGCCGCGTTCAAGGGGGAGTAAGCGCGGCCGTTCGAAAATCGGTGCTCAGCACCTGCTTGGCGTATCGAGTAGAATTTACGTCCTTACCTATGGCAAAAAACAGTTCTGATAAATCGCAAGCGAAAAGCGGGTCGCGCTCACGGTATGCCGTAGCAGGGGGCAGAGAGCAAACCAGAATTGCAGAAAAGACAGCAGTCAAAGAGGCCGTTGCCCCAAAATCTCAGGCAACAAATGGCGCCGGTAAGCGGCTGGTGAGCGAAAAAGCGGAGCGCTTCACCGAATCAGTGATTCGGGAAATGACGCGACAGGCGCAACTGTACGGTGCCATGAATCTGGCGCAGGGTTTTCCAGATTTCGCCGCGCCGGCGGAGCTGAAGCGGGCGGCCCAGCAGGCGATTCAAGATGACGTAAACCAGTACGCGATTACCTGGGGGGCCAAGAACCTGCGCCAGGCGATTGCGC
>DATGIY010000034.1:0-7334 GCA_035295475.1 Terriglobales bacterium | reverse complement strand
CGCACGTCGTGCTGCTTGACGCGGGCGGAGGATCGCGCGATTTCCACCGCCTTGGCGGCGGTCATTTCCACCGCGATGCGGGTCAAGTCCTCGGTAGAGGCGAAGCCCCAGGCGCCGTCGGCCAGCACGCGGATGCCAATGCCCAACGACGTGGAGTCGGAGGCGTGGCCGACGCGTCCGTTTTTGGTGGCCAGGGCGCGGTTGCGCTCGTCCACGATGCGAACGTCGGCATAAGAGACGCCGTGCTGGTTGGTGAGGTTCAGAGCCCACTCGGCAATCTGCTGCATGCTCATGGCAAACAACGATAATAAATCGTGGCGCGAGTTTTGTGGGAGGCGAGTTGCGGATTTTGCCAGTGGCTGAGGTCGCGTGGTGGTGATTACCGCGTCTGCCTGCGGCGGATGTGGATTTTGCCGCCCGCGCGGAGTAGCATAGAGTCCCGGCTGGCCATACGCGCAGTTCTCAACTGACATTCACTTCCACCATCTCTGGATTGGTCAAACATGCCGCTCTCCGTTTTTGCTGCCGCCTCGGAATCCTGGCCCGCCTTGCCGCTGGAACAGTGGCAGGAGACCTACCACAACCTGCACATGTGGACACAAATCGTGGGCAAAGTGCGCCTGCAGCTGACGGCCAAGATGAACCACTGGTGGAATGTTCCCTTGTACGTCAGCGCGCGCGGGCTGACTACGTCTCCCATGGCCTATCAGAAGAAGTTCTTCGAAATACAATTCGATTTCGTCGACCACAAGCTGCTGCTGGAACGTTCCGATGGGGCGCGCCGGGTCTTGGCGCTGGAGCCGCGCACGGTGGCCGACTTCTATGCCGAGTTCATGGCCGCTTTGCGGGAACTGGACATCAACGTGGCCATTTATGCGAAGCCGGTGGAGGTGCCGGAGCCGATTTCATTTGCCGAGGACCGGAAGTATCGCGCCTACGACGCCGACGCAGCACGGCGCTTGTGGCGGATCCTGCTCTCCTGCGACAGCGCCTTCAAGCAGTTTCGCGCCCGCTTTGTGGGCAAGTGCAGCCCGGTGCATTTTTTCTGGGGAAGTTTTGATCTGGCGGTGACGCGCTTCTCCGGGCGGCGCGCGCCGGAGCGTCCGGGGGCCGATGCTATCACCCGCGAAGCTTACTCGCATGAAGTGATCAGCGCGGGCTGGTGGCCGGGAGGGTCGGGCGTTTCCGGTCCGGCCTTCTATGCCTATGCGACGCCCGAGCCGGAGGGATTCGCGGGACAACGAGTCCAGCCTGCAGAGGCGTTTTACCATCCCGAACTGAAGGAATTCATTCTGATGTACGACGAGGTACGCCAGGCAGAATCGCCGGAAACGATGCTGCTCGATTTTCTGCAGAGCACCTATGAAGCCGGCGCGAATCTGGCGCGCTGGGAGCGGAGCGAACTGGAAATCAACCGAGCCGCGGCGTGATTTGCCGCAGGAGACGAACATGGCTTGCACGCACACCAATCAGATCAAAATTACCAACACGGACAAGCACGTCTGCGAAGACTGCGTGAAGACGGGCGACACCTGGGTTCACCTGCGCCTGTGCCTGGAATGCGGGCACGTGGGTTGCTGCGATTCCTCCAAAAACAAGCATGCCACTAAGCATTTTCATGCCAGCAGGCACCCGGTGATCCGCTCCATTGAGCCGGGCGAAAGGTGGATGTGGTGCTACGTGGATGCGATGTCGCCGGGAGAAATCGAGGCGGCCTAGGCTGCGCCAGGGGCAGTAGTCTCCTCTACTGCGGCCGCGTCCTACTATGCCGCACTGCAGTTTCCATGGTGGGTCACGCAGCACCTTATCAAGAGAAAAGGGCGGCGTGAGCCGCCCTCCGCAGACGTTGCGAGCAATGCCGACCGCTGACTGCCGCTTTTAGGTTCCTTCCGACCAGCTGGCCAGGTACTCTTCCTGCTCGGGGGTGAGCCGGTCGATCTTGATACCCATGGATTCCAATTTCATGCGGGCCACGCGCTTGTCCAGTTCTTCGGGCACGGCGTAGACCATTTTTTGCAGCTGGTTGTAGTTCTTGGTCAGGTAGTCAACCGAGAGGGCCTGGTTGGCAAAGCTCATGTCCATCACTGCCGCGGGATGACCCTCGGCGGACGCCAGGTTAATCAGTCGGCCCTCACCCAGCAGGTTGATCTTGCGACCATCCTTCAGCGAATACTCCTCCACGAATGGCCGGGTGGTGCGCTTGGAAGAAGACATACGCTCCAACGCCGGAATATCAATTTCCACGTTGAAATGTCCAGAGTTAGCTACGATGGCGCCATCCCGCATGAGTTCGAAGTGCTCACGGGCGAGCACGTTCTTGTCGCCGGTCACGGTAACGAACACATCGCCCAGTTTGGCTGCTTCCACCATGGACATGACGCGGAAGCCGTCCATCACCGCTTCCAGAGCGCGGGTGGGATCGATTTCGGTAACGATGACTTCCGCCCCCATGCCGCGGGCGCGCATAGCCAAGCCGCGGCCGCACCAGCCATACCCGGCGACTACGAACTTGCTACCCGCCAGCAGGATGTTGGTGGCGCGAATGATGCCATCGACGGTGGACTGACCGGTGCCGTAGCGGTTATCAAACAGGTGCTTGGTGGCCGCGTCGTTCACGGCAATGATGGGATAGCGCAGCACGCCTTCCTTAGCCATGGCGCGCAAGCGGATGACGCCGGTGGTGGTTTCCTCGGTACCGCCGATGATGCTGTCGGCTACGTCCAGGCGCTTGGTCAAAACGCAGGTGACCAGGTCGGCGCCATCATCCATGGTGACATGCGGCTTGTGGTCGAGGGCGGCGGTGATGTGGCTGTAGTAGGTTTCGTTATCCTCACCTTTGATAGCGAACACCGGTATGCCGAAGTCGCGTACCAGGCAGGCAGCCACGTCGTCCTGGGTGGAAAGCGGGTTAGAAGCGCACAGCGTCACCTCGGCGCCGCCGTCGCGCAGGCAGACGGCCAAATTGCCGGTTTCCGCGGTGACGTGCAGGCAAGCGGAGATGCGGATGCCCTTCAGCGGCTGGTTCTTGATGAATTCCTTGCGAATGATCTGCAGCACCTTCATGGACTGATTAGCGAAGTCCAGGCGCTTGCGCCCAAGGTCGGCCAGTTCAATGCTCTTAATATCGCAGGGGACGGAAGTGGGTGTAGTAGACATAGGCTCCTTACCTACAGCTATGAATTAAACCCGAACCTGGTGGGATCCAGCGAGCCCAACCTGCCCGCACAACGTGCGTCATCAGAATAAAGGAAACAAGGGTGTAAAGAGAAGGGGCGCGATAGTGCGCCCCGGTGTGCATTTCCGCAGCTCACTATTTCTTCGCTGCGTGCGCGGGTTCGCGAACCTCACCCAACCCGGCTTCGCTGCGCAGCTTGGCTGCCTTATCCGTACGTTCCCAGGTGAAATCGGGATCGGGCCGGCCAAAGTGGCCATAGGCTGCCGTCTTCTTGAAGACAGGACGGCGCAGATTCAGCGACTCTATGATCCCTTTTGGTGTGAGGTTGAAATTGGCGCGTACCAACTCCTGCAGGGTTTCCGGGTTGACCTTGCCAGTTCCGAAAGTATCCACCAGAACACTGACCGGTTCCGCCACGCCGATGGCGTAGGCCAGCTGCACTTCGCAGCGGTCGGCCAGACCGGAGGCCACCACATTCTTGGCGATGTAGCGGGCCATATAGCAGGCGGAACGGTCCACCTTGGTCGGATCTTTGCCACTGAAGCAGCCGCCACCGTGACGGCCCATGCCGCCGTAGGTATCGACGATGATCTTGCGCCCGGTGAGGCCGGTGTCGCCCATGGGGCCGCCGACCACGAAACGCCCAGTTGGGTTGATGTGATACTTGGTATCGGCGTCCAGCATGCCGGAAGGAATGACCCTTTGGATCACGTGCTTGAGCACTTCGGTGCGGATCTTCTGGTTGTCCACCAGTTCGGAGTGCTGGGTGGAGATGACGACCGCATCCACGCGCACCGGCTTGTGATTCTCGTCGTATTCCACCGTGACCTGGGATTTACCGTCGGGGCGTAACCATTCCAGCTCCCCGCTCTTGCGCACCTCGGCCAGGCGGTGGGTGAGCTTGTGCGCCAACATGATGGGCGTAGGCATGAGCTGATCATTTTCGTTGGTGGCGTATCCGAACATCATGCCCTGATCGCCGGCGCCGCCGGGGTCCACGCCTTGGGCGATGTCTGGCGACTGCTCGTGAATTGAGGAAATAACGGCGCAGGTGTTGCAATCGTAGCCGTAGGTGGCGTCGGTATAACCGACGGCGCTGACCGTGCCCCGCACGATCGAGGGGAAATCGACGTAGGCGTTAGTAGTGATTTCGCCGGCGATGAACGCCAGACCCGTTGTTACCAGAGTCTCACAGGCCACCCGACTATAGGGGTCCTCCGCCAGGCAGGCGTCGAGGATGGCATCAGAAATCTGATCGGCAATCTTATCGGGGTGTCCCTCGGTCACCGATTCTGAAGTAAACAGATAACGTTTCTTAGAAGGCAAGGCAAAATCTCCTTATCAGGTGGGTATTAATGGAGTTAGCACCCCACGCCAATACAATTCAAGCTGAACGAGCCTAGCAGACGACGGAAAGCGGGGCAATGGCACCTGCAGTGGATGGTACATTTTCGCACTAAAGGGGGCCGGAAGAAGACGCAGGGGGCATGAATTGCCCTTCCGGATGCAGGGGTTACAAAGGTTTGTTGCCCCTGCGTCAAGGCGCTGCCTATAATACGCCCACCCCCTTTGCGAGCGATGAAGGAAGCTGTGATGACCGAGGCCACGGGCACCGACCGGAAGCGCTACCTCCAGGAATTGAGCATTTTCCATGATGTGGCCAAGGCCCTGACCTCGTCGCTGGACCTGGATTCCATCTTGCAGACCATCATGGAGAAGATGGCGGAGTATTTCCGCCCGGATACCTGGTCGTTGCTCATGGTGGACGAGGAACGGGACGAGCTATATTTCGCTATTGCCGTAGGGGATGCCGCGCAAAGCCTTAAAGACATGAGACTTAAGGTGGGCGAGGGAATAGCGGGCTGGGTGGCGCGACACGGGGAGGGCCTGGTCGTGCCGGACGTTTACAACGATACCCGCTTCGCCCGGCGGGTTGACGAAATGACCAAGTGGGAGACCCGCTCCATCATCTGCCTTCCGCTGCGCTCCAAGCATCGAGTACTGGCTGTTATCCAATTGATTAACGTCAACATGGAAGGTTTTGGGGAGAACGAGTTGTTCTTCCTGCAGGCGTTGTGCGACTACGCGGCCATCGCCATCGACAACGCCAAAGCGGTCGAAAAAATCCAGGAACTTACGATTACTGACGATTGCACCGGCTTGTTCAACGCCCGCCACCTCTACCAGATGCTGGATTCGGAGGTCTATCGCTCGGCGCGCTTCGGACACGAGTTCACCGTGCTTTTTATCGATCTTGATCACTTCAAGCAGGTGAACGACACCCATGGGCACTTGGTGGGCAGTAAACTGCTCGCCGAGGTGGGCAACGCGATCAAGGAAAACCTGCGGCTGATCGACTCGGCATTTCGCTATGGTGGCGATGAATTTGTGGTGCTCCTGCCGCAGACGGGTAAAGATCAGGCGTTGATCGTGGCCAAGCGACTGCGCGATTTGTTCCGCAATAGCGCGTTCTGCGGGCCCGAGGGGTTGAACCTGAACGTCCGCGCCAGCATGGGACTGGCGACGTTCCCGGCCGATGCTCAGACCGCCCACGACATCATCCGTCAGGCCGACGAGATGATGTACGCGGTCAAGAATTCCACTCGCGACAACATCAGCGTGGCCCAGCGGGGGCTGGTGAAGTAAAGCAGTGGCCAGTGGTCAGTAGTCAGTACTCAGTACTCAGTTCTTCTGCCGGCAATCCACCGCTAAGCCTTCTTCATCCATTCCTCTATTCTGTGGGCCGGGTGAACGATATGTTTAAGCCGGTAGTGAGAATGATGTCGTTCTTCTTCTTGCCCACGGGCGGGTTGGTGACATAAACGTCGCTGACGGAGTTCTGCCATCCCAACCACTTGCTGATCTTGGTCACCGTGCCGAAATCGAAGGTGCCGCGGTACTCGCCGAGATCGCTCAAATCAGGGAAGAAGCCCAGTTTCTGCGAGATCAAGGTGCTGGCTCCGAGCTTGTGGGTCAACTCTTCCCCTAGGATGGCGGCTGGGAAATTACGGGAGAAGGTCGTATAGGCTTCGTGGGTGTAGTTCAAGCCGGTGAGAAGATCGAGCGTGGTGGACGGGGTATTGACGGCGTGCAGGCCAACTCCGCCGCCCAGTACCGAGCGCAGATCGAGATTCTGCAAATCGTCAGTGGCGAAATCGGCGGCACCGAATCCGAATAGCCGGCTATCGAAATCATGGTCGTAGCGGGCTCCGCCGCGGATGGCGTTCGCGGTTGTGCTGGGAACAGCCCCGGGCGCGTCATTGGTCGCGTAGACCGAGTTGGCGTACAGGCCAAGCTTGTCGTGCAGGGTTTTGCGGTCGGCGGTAAAGCTGAGCGCCAGATTCTTGCTCTGGCTGTTGCCGCGGGTGAGGGCAAAACCGAGATTGGCGCCCCCTTCCCAGTTTTGCCGCCAGGTCGGATTTTGGGCCTGATCATAGGCCGTCTGCTCAGACTGGCTGCGGATGAGCGATACGTCTGTTTTCGATACAGACACGCTTTCGCCGTTCGGCTGTTGCACTTTCCAGGTGCCGTCCTGCGCCACAAGCTGTCCCACCAGCGTGCGGCCGTCCTTCGTCTGTACATGCAGAGGCGCGCTGGAGGAGATGGATTGCACTGCCGACCACTTGATGGTGACCGGGCCGGCGTAGTCGGTGTTGACGACGAGTTCCTTGTCATCGGACTTGAGCACCGTGCCGCTGAGGCGGTCGCCGTTTTGCAGCGCAATCTGGTCTGCTTTGGAAGCACAGCAAAGAACCGCGATGCAGCACAACACGAGAAAGTGCCGAGCCATTGCAGTTTCTCCTTTTCGAAATTGGACTAAACACCGGGTGTGAGAGCGTCTGCGAAGGTCGTTGCCTTCGGTTTTCTAAAGCGGCGGAGATTCATCCGCCTTCGGCGGAGAGATTCTATGCGAATCCGGCAATCGCCGCTCGCCAGCAGGCAGGGCCGAAATGGGAAGCTCAAGTATTTTCGTGGCGAAAATCGATCATTTTTTACGCCCGGGGGACCTTTGCCAGGAGCTACTGGCTCTTGGGTCGGGGCTGCAGCGGGGGCGGCTGATTGTTGCCGGGCGTGGGCTTCGGAGGCGCGGGCTTCCAGGCCAGCGGATTGGCGGGTGCATTGGGGTTGACGCCAAAATCCCACACGTACAAATTCATTT
>DATGIY010000033.1:0-2316 GCA_035295475.1 Terriglobales bacterium | reverse complement strand
TTTCTCCGCCGAGGCCGCGATCGCTTCGTTTTGTCTCCTGGCCACTATGTCATTGGGCTTTATGCGGTTGGCGCCGCCCTCGGTCTCATCGACGCCAACGAACTGGAGTCCTACGGCAAGGACGGAGCGCTGCTGGAGGCGATCGGCACGGAGCGCACGCCCCTGGTTGATCTGGTTTGTGGGTCCTTGGGCCAGGGGCTTTCAGGGGCGATCGGCTTCGCGCTTGCCACCCACTTAGCAGGCGAAGACCGCGACACGTATGCCTTCGTCAGCGATGGCGAGATGCAGGAAGGACAGACCTGGGAAGCGGCGATGTTCGCCGCTCACAATTACCGGCGAATGGGTCGGTTGGTGGTTGTGGTGGACGCCAATAATTCCCAGGTGGATGGTCCGGTCAACTCAATCATGGCCATTGAGCCGCTGGCGGAAAAATGGCGCTCCTTCGGGTGGCAAGTCGAGGAGGTGGACGGCCATGACGTGGACGCGCTTGCCAGCGCCTTCAACCGCCGCGTTAGCGCGCCCATGGTCGTGATTGCCAGGACCGACATTTTCGGGCGAATACACTCTATCCCGGCAACCGCCGATGGCCACTTCATCAAGCTCGACAGGGACATGCAGCGTGCGCTGATCGCGGAACTGGAGGCCGCTCTTGCGTAACCCGCCGTACGAAGTCGTTCTCAAGCCCTACGGTCAGGCGCTGCTGGAGCTGGCGCGACGTCGGCCGGAAATTGTCTGCTTGGGCGCCGACCTCACCCGTCAAACGGAGACCGATATCTTTCGCGATGCCCTGCCCGAGCGCTTCATTAACTCCGGCATGGCCGAAGCCAACATGATCGGCATCGCCGGGGGACTGGCACGTGCAGGACATGTGGTCTTCGTCAACACTTTCGGTGTGTTCTGCACCCGCCGCTGCTTCGATCAGATTGCTATGTCTATCGCCTATCCGAAGCTGAACGTTAAAATTGTCGGCTTCATGCCCGGCCTTTCCAGCCCTGGAGGTCCCAGCCACCAAGCTATTGAAGATGTCGCTTTAATGCGCTCCCTGCCCAACATGACCGTCGTGGATCCCGCCGACGCCACCGAAATTCGGCAGGCCGTGGCCGCCATTGCCGATCATCCCGGGCCCGTCTATATGCGCCTTAAACGCGGCGAAACTCCCGTCATCTTCGACGACGATCACCGCCTCGATATCAAGCGCGCCCAGATATTGATGGGAAACGGGCCCAGCGATGTGTGCCTTGTCGCCTCGGGCATGATGCTTCCGGCGACTCTCGCCGCTGCACGCGCCCTGGAGACGAACAGCGTCAGCGCGACCGTGATCAATGCTCCAGTAATTAAGCCGCTGGATGCGGCGACGATTGTCGCTGCCGCTCGCTCCAGCCGATTGCTGCTGACCGCGGAGAACCACACCATCATCGGCGGGCTGGGCTCGGCTGTAGCCGAAGCGGTAGCCGAGAGCGGCCTGGGGGTGCCATTGCGGCGCGTCGGCATCAGCGATGTATTTGCCGAATCCGGCAGCCGCGAATTTCTTTTCCCCCGCTATGGCCTGAGCACGCAAAACATCATTGATGTGGCGTGGCGGGGTTTGGGGCTGGAAAGCCCTGCTCCCGTGGCGCCAGCTGTCGCGAGTACTGCGGGAGCTTATGCTCCGGTCTAAGCTGGGCACGCAGACATCAAAAGCAGCGGTCAGAAAGGATCACGCATGTCTTTCATCCCCACACCCGAATTAGAAGAGTACAAAGAGCGCTTCAAGGAACATTACAAGCTGGAACGCCGCGACGACGGTGTCATTCTGGTGCAGGCGCATACGCGCGGAGGGCCCATCCAGTTGAGCGTCGAGAACCACCGCTCGCTGGGGCAACTTTTCAAGACCATTGGCGCCGATCCCAAAAATGAAATCATGATCTTCACCGGCTCGGGCGACGAGTTCATGATGGATTCTGACAGCGGCGGCTTCAAACTGGAGGAAGAGGATCTTGCCTATTGGGCGTATGAATATGCCTACAAAGATGGCCGTATCAACGTCAGCGCCCTGATTAACGATCTGGAGATTCCCACCATCGGCGTACTCAATGGGCCCGGCTTCCACACCGAGATTTGCCTCATGTGCGACCTCACGATCTGCAGCGAGGACGCAATCATCTACGACCTGCATTACGACATCGGCTCCGTGCCCGGGGATGGCATTCACTGCTGCTTCCAGGAACTGCTGGGAGTGAAGCGCGCGGCCTACGCGCTGCTGACTGGTGAAGCGATTGATGCCAAAAAGGCGCTGGAATACGGCATGGTGAACGAAGTGGTGCCGCGCGCCAGATT
>DATGIY010000032.1:0-3028 GCA_035295475.1 Terriglobales bacterium | reverse complement strand
GCCCGGCGTGGGCAAGACGACGCTGGCGCAGGCGCTGGCCCGCGGCCTCGACTGCACCTTCCAGCGCGTGCAATTCACCAGCGACATGCTGCCCAGCGATGTGCTGGGCATCTCCATTTACTCCGCCATGGAGCAGAAGTTCGAGTTTCGCCACGGGCCTGTGTTTACCAATATTTTGCTGGCCGACGAGATCAATCGCACCACGCCCAAGACCCAGTCGGCCCTGCTGGAAGCCATGAACGAAGGCCAAGTGACGGTCGATGGGCACGCCTATCCCCTGCCTCAGCCGTTCCTGGTTATCGCCACGCAGAACCCGGTGGAGCATCACGGCACGTATCCGCTGCCGGAGTCGCAAATGGATCGTTTCCTGTTGCGCGCGCGCATGGGATACCCGGAAGGAGACAGCGAACGAGCCATCCTGCGCTCCCAGGCGGGCGCGGCGCGCCTGGAAGAAATGCGGCCCCTCCTGAGCGGCGCCGATGTGCTGGCGATCCAGCAGGAAGTCACGCGGGTGCAGGTTGACGAGTCGTTGGTCAATTACACGCTGGAGATTGTGAAGCGCACGCGGGAATCCGAGTACCTCTCGCTCGGGGTCTCGCCGCGAGGCGCTCTCATGCTCTATCGCGCCGCCCAGGCGCTGGCGTACGTGGAGGGCCGCAACTTCTGCACTCCGGAAGATTTCAAGCCGCTGGTAGTGCCGGTTTTCGCTCACCGCGTGGTGGTCAATGCGCTTTATAGCTCGACGCTAAAGAAGACCGAACAGGCCGAACAGGTGCTCAAGGAAATCGTGGATAGCGTTCCCGTGCCCGTGTAGGCCGCGTTAACGGGAACATCTACCATTCAGCCGCTCATACCAGCCAATAAGTTCAGCGTTTACAAAGCCTCGAATTTTCAGGAAGTCCCAATACGGCGTTTCCACCTGCCGCCCACTCACCCTGAAACCTGTAAAATGTCTTGACTGGTGGAAGGTGGCCCCGGGTATGTCTGCACTGAGATTCTTCATGCTGTTGTCGCTGGTGGTATGGGTGGGCGGCATCATCTTTTTCGCCTTCGTGGTGGCGCCAGCGCTGTTTTCTCTGCTGCCCAGCCCACACCTGGCGGGTCTGGTGGTCACACGATCGCTGAAAACGCTGCACTGGATCGGCCTGATTGCAGGGCTGGTATACGTGCTGACTTCTTTCTCTTATGCGCGGCTGACCACCGCGTCGGTGCAACCTTTGGCGGTGCGCAACGTGCTGGTCTACCTCATGCTGGGCCTTACCGCCGTGCTGCAGTTTTCGATCATCCCCCGCATGGATGCGCTGCGCCTGTCGGTCGGCCAGATTGATGCTGTAGCTCCGGATAACCCGGTGCGCATTCAATTCAATGCCCTGCACGTCTGGTCCACGCGCCTGGAAGGCGCAGTTCTGCTGCTGGGGCTGGCACTCATCTATCTGACGGCGCGCGTGGCGGTGCAGCCGCGTTCCGCCGTCACGCTCACCATGCCGGCATCCTCGAGCGCGATGCAGGGGGGAAGATAGACACACTGGCACCGGCTTAGGGCGCAATCTCGCACCGGAGCGGCAGTCGAAATGTTTCCTTACTTGGCAGCTGATTTGCCGCCTGGGGACTCTTGTTTTTGCCCCAGCGCTCCGTCCAGAAAAGCCAGGTATCCCTGAATCAGGCGATAGCTGTGGTAATAATCGTCCAGGCGAATCGCGCGCATGTTATCGCGGGGGCTATGCAGGATCGGCCAGGTTTCCTGGGTAACGGAATGGATGGTAATGCGGGGAATCTTGCGTTTGGCGAACTGCTCGGAGTCGCTGCTCCCGACCTGATCCACGTTAACCACACCCAGAGGCAACTGCAGGGATTTGGCTACGGCGTTCAGGGCGACCGCGAGATATGGGTCGGCATGGCTCAACCACATCTCGGTTGGTCCCAAGCCAAGCGTGTCCATATTGATCATGGCCAGGGTGCGCGCTACCTCATCCTTGCTCATGCTGCGCACGTATGCCGCCGAGCCCAGTTCGCCCTTTTCCTCGCCCGAGAAAGCGACAAAGATGAACGTGTGTCGCGCAGGCCGCGTGCGCAGTCCCTCGTAGAGGGTGGGCAGGAGCGATGCTCCGCTCCAGTTATCCACCACACCGTCGCCGAGGCTGACATGGTCGAAGTGAGCCCCAACTACGATCGCCTGGTCGCTTTTCCCGGGCAGGACGCAGATCAGGTCCGGTTGCTTGACGTGCTTGACGGGTTCTTCGCTGAGGTGCTCGGCGCAGCCTACGTCGGAGAACATTTTCTTGAGGATGAGCTCGCGCTGGCCGTTATCGCGGGAGAAGGACTGGAGTCGCTGCTCTACGATTTCCTTCTTGACCGCCTGAAATGTCAGACCGGCCGCCAGCAGCTGCGCCGGCAAAATCGAGATCAGCAAGCCGCAGGCGATAAACCCTGGTCGAAAACGCATAAAACCCAAGTGCAGCATAGCATCCCCCCTCGCGGGCAGCGCCATATATCATGAGCAATGTAGCTGGCGTTCACGGTTAGCATCTGCCAAGGTTGTTGACCAGGTATTCATATATGAAAACAGGAATTATTGGCCTGCCCCAGGTAGGCAAATCATCACTCTTTCGCATACTCACCAAGGCGCAGCTTTCGGAACACGCTTACGCCAATCCGCGCGAAGCCCACGTGGGAGTGGCCAAAGTACCCGATGACCGGCTCGACCGTCTGGCGGCGGTCTACAAGCCGCGTAAACTGATTCACGCGTCAGTGGAATACGTGGACGTCGCCGCCATGCCGGTAGCTTCCTCCAAGGCGACGGCGGGAGGCCCCAAAGAGGGATTGAACGAATCCATTGTGACCAACATTCGGGGTGTGGACGCCATCGCCCACGTGGTGCGCGCGTTTGAAGATCCTTCCATCCCGCATGTCGGGGAGATCAATCCCCTGCGCGACATCAAGAACGTGGATTTCGACCTGATCCTGAGCGACCTGGGGCAGGTGGAGAAACGCCTGGAGCGCCTGGAAAAAGATTTGAAGAAAATGCGCA
>DATGIY010000031.1:0-8400 GCA_035295475.1 Terriglobales bacterium | reverse complement strand
CCAATCATCAATCGTAAATCTTCAACCATCAATTGATTCCGACTTTCTCCATCCATTGCGCTACCTCGACGTCCCATCCCAGGGCCTGCACCATGGCCTGGCGTAGGGCGCTGGCCGCCGCCGGCTCGCCATGCACCAGGTAAGTGACCTCCGGCTTCTGCGGAAACGTGCGCAGCCATTGCAGCAGTTCGGGCGTGTCGGCATGATCGCTGAACTGTTCCAGGGCCGCTACCTGGGCTCGGATGGAAACCATCTGCCCGTAGATCTTTACTTCCTTGGCCCCGCTCTTGATGGTGGCTCCGCGCGTGCCCGGAGCCTGGAATCCAATGAACAGCACCAGATTGCGCGGGTCGGGCAGGCGCTGCGCCAAATGATGGAGAATACGCCCGCCGGTGGCCATGCCGCTGGAAGAAACGATAATCGCGGGATAGCGCAATTGGTTGATCTTTTTCGACTGCTCCGGGGTGGAGTCGAAATAGAAATCCTGCCACTCCAGGGGTGAGCCGTACTGCCCAATCAGTCGCTTGGCCTGTTCGCTGTACTCGTCTTTGTATTTGAGGAAAATCTCCACTGCCCCGATGGCCATGGGGCTATCGGCATGTACCGGCACGCGCGGAATCTGGCCCGACTCCATCAACTCCTTGAGCATGAAAAGGAATTTTTGTGTGCGCTCCACGGCAAAAGCCGGCACGACCACCGAGCCGCCGCGCTGCACTGTCTTGCTGATCAGTTCCGCCAACTGGGGTCGCGGATCGGTATCAGGATGCGAGCGGTTGCCATAGGTGGATTCCATGACCACCACGTCGGCCAACTCACCTTCCGTCGGTCCCGAATGCACTACCTTGCCAGGCGCGACATTGTGGTCGCGGACGCGCCCAATATCCCCGGTAAACAGCAATCGCCGCGACTGACCGTTGGCCTGCAGGCTGATTTCGGCCATGGCCGCGCCCAGAATGTGCGCGGAACGCACAAAACGGAAAGATAATTCGGGGCTGAGCTGCACCGAAGTGCCATTCTCCACTGGTCGGAAGTATTGCAGGCAATTCTGCGCTTCTTCGAAGGTGTAGAGCGGCAACGCCGGAGCGTGCTTGGAAGTCTTGTGATAGTTGTGGAATTCCGCGTCTTCTTCCTGCAGGTGGCCGGAATCGGGAAGCAGGATTCGGCACAAATCAATCGTCGCCGGCGTGGCATAAATCGCGCCGCGAAAGCCTTCCTTCACCAGACGGGGAATCCAGCCGGAATGGTCAAGATGAGCGTGGGTCAGGATCACGGCGTTGATTTGCCGTGCCGGCACGGGCGTATCTTTCCAGTTGCGTTCCCGCCACTCTTTCTGTCCCTGGAACAGTCCGCAGTCCACCAGGACCCGGAGCCCGCTTTGGTCACCGTCGGAGGAGGTGCTGATCAGGTGCTTGGAGCCGGTCACGCCTCCTGCCGCCCCCAAGAATTGAATGTAGCTCACTCGCTTCCCTCCTTCTCGCCGAGGCAAAATCCAGCGGGCCCTCAGGCTCAATGGACCGCGCGCACTCGAGCCTGCAGCTATCTGTCACCGCAAGCGTCAGATGGCTCTTAGCCTCTGAATTGTACCGTTCTCGTAGGGAGATGAAACCACTACCAAGGCATTGCTCCATCGGGGCTTGCGTCGCTGGCTATGGAGTTTGGGCTGGCATCGTAATCTTGAACACGTTGTTGTTCGGATCGCTTTCCGGCACGCTGCCGTCGTTCACCACGGCGTCCACTGGCGCTGCCGGCATGCGGATTCGCACCACTGCTGTCCCCTTTGCCGGAACCTGTACCCGTTGCCAACGCTCGCCCTGTTCCGCCCGTGCCGCCACGGGAACTTCTGCTCGCGCGTCGCCGGCGTTCTTTATGGTGATGGTGACAACGTACTCTCCCGCCAGCAGCTTTCGCGGATATGCCGAGTCCACCTGAAAATCAGGTAGACCATGGTCGCGGTAGACCCAGTCGTCGAATAACCATTCCAGATTTTTCTTCGTCTGCGCCTGCAGCAGGCCCTGCATATAAGAAGGCTCTTTGTCCTGATCAACACGATAAGATTGGAGCGCGCGCTGCACCGCCTGGTCCCCCAGCATATCGCGCAGCATCCACCACACGAACATCGCCTTCGTGCGATAAAAGACCTCGTCGGTGGTGTTGATTAGCGATTGGCTCGCCGCCTGCGGCGGCAAGGACTGCCCCTTGGCTACCGCCTCATCGACCGGCTGTTCCGCCTGCGCCAAGGGAGCCAATTGCCCGGTCATGTATTCCAGGGCGGCTTGCCGTCCATCCTGCTGCTCACGTTCCACCGCCTGCAGAAAATGGGCTACGCCCTCGTAAATCCAGGGTCGGTCGGAGGACAGTGACGCGTGCGCCAGCTGATGCACCATTTGCAGCTGCAGCGGCTTCTTGTCTTCGGAATTGAGCGGCGTAAACAGCACGCCCCCACTCTCAAAAGGCGCCGATTGCGTGCTATTCAGCTCGACCACTCTTACCTTTTCCCGTGCCGGCCCCAGCCATTGCTGCACCAGCGGCTTTAATTTCTCGGATGCGCTGGCGCAATCCTCAGCAATGGGTTTGTGTTCTGGAATGTGATACACCGTGATTCCCGGCTGGTCGAGCGTGGTCAGATTTCCGATCACGAATGTAGGCACCGCCAACCCAAGAGGTGCGAAGCGGTAAGGTGTACAGCCCGTGATTGCCTGCCCTTCCTGGCTGGGAGCCGTGCGCCCCATGCCCTCTAGCTGCCCGTTCGCTACCACGGTCAAGGGAATGTCGTCATTGATCCAGCAGAAATTCACCTTCAACGTGGACTGCGCTTCGCGCGCTTTCCACTCGTCCAACGCCTGGAACAGAGCATTGCCGTCGGAAAGACTCTGGGCGTCCAGTTCGACGGGATACCAAGCTACGAAACCCACGCCGCGCACGGCGGTAAAGGAAGGGCCGATCTGGTCCCATTCGCTGCGCTGAGCGACGGCCGCGGGCGTCCCGATGCGGGTCAGGCGGGTAGCATCGGCGGAAATCGTGCCCGAGTATCCGACTTCGATTTCCACTGTGCCGCGGGGCGGCACGGCCGACGGCAGCGTGATGATGGCTTCGGTGACGCTGCCGGTGTGGTCGATGTCGGTCGTGTAAGGCTGGCTCTCAAACTGCACCGCCTTGCCGCCCACCTGCACCAGTCGCCAGCTCAGACTGGAAGAAATCTGCATGGCGGCCACGGTCTGCGGCTGGCCGGAATCGTTGCGCAAAGTGATTTTCCCGCGCGCCGACAGCGCCTGGCCGGCCGGATCCACGCGTAATTCCAGATCGTAGCTGGTGAAAGTAAACGCGCCCCGGTCCAGTGCGGCAAAGCACGTGGAAGCGCAGGCAAGGATAAGAACGAGCAATCGGCGGAACAGATTCATTTTTCCTTGCCGATATGCGGCGTGCGGCGCCCGTCCCGCTCATTGCTTTGGGGAGCTTCATGCGATTCCACGCGCCGGCGCTGGCGCGCTATTTCATAGAGGACCACCGCCGCGGCAACCGATACATTGAGCGAGGGCACCCGGCCCAGCATGGGAATGGAAACCAGAAAATCACATTTCTTGCGCACCAGATCGTGCATGCCTTTGCCTTCCGCGCCCAGCACCAGCGCACAATCCATGTTGTAATCCAGCACGTCATAGGCCTGGGGCGCACGCTCGTCCAAGCCGACTGTCCAGATGTTGCGCTCTTTCAAATCCTCCAGAGCGCGGGCGACGTTGGTGATTTTGGCTACGGGCAAGTGCTCAACTGCTCCCGCCGAAGCCTTGGCTACGGTGGCGGTCACGCCCGCGGCGCGCCGTTCAGGAAGAAGCAAACCATCCGCGCCGGCGCCATCCGCGGTGCGGATAATGGCCCCGAGATTGTGCGGATCCTCCACACCGTCCAGCACCAGGATAAGCGCGTAATTCCCCCGTTTGCGGTGTAGAATTTCGTCCACTTCGGTGTAAGTCTTGGCTGAAGTAACCGCCACCACGCCCTGGTGAGAAGCGCTGCCGGCAAGGCGATCCACGTCCTGACGTGGCATGAAGCGCACGGCCACGCCCCGGCGGCGGCATTCTTCAATCAGTCGCTGCACGCGGTTGTCGTGCCGCTCGCGGGCCACTCCGACGTACTCAAAACCACGCCCGCGCGCTTTTAGCGCTTCTCCGACGGCGTTGATGCCATAAATGACGTCCACTGAATACAGTGTAATGCCTGGCCGGAGTTGCCGCCCGCCGGACAGGGCGCCAGCCGCCGAAATCTGAACGCCTCTGCTGGTTACGGCTATACTTCCCCACGTCTTGGCGCACGATGCGACCATCCCGGAATCGCCCATTCGGCAGTCCAAGCCCACGCTCGGGCTCTTGCTTCTCGGCAGCCTCGCCGCTTCCCTGCTTGCCCTGTTGTTCTTCTCCTGGCTGGCGCATGAGGTGCTGGAGGGTGAGCTCTCCAATTTCGATCTGCACATCCGTCTGGCCGTCCATCAGTACGCCAATCCAACCCTGACGTTGGCGATGGAAGCCATCAGCGACTTAGGGTCGCCAGTATTCGTGAGCGCTGTGTTCCTGGTGCTGATCATCGTCTTTCTCGTCGTCCATTGGCGCAATGCGGCCGTGTGGCTGGCGATCACGATGGGTGGAGCCCTGGCCCTGGACGTTGGACTGAAGGACTTGTTCCATCGCGCCCGTCCGGTCGCTTTTTTCGTTCCCCAACCTTCCACCTACAGCTTTCCCAGCGGCCACGCCCTGGGCTCGTTCTGCTTTTACCTGGTACTCGCGGGATTGTTGACAGCGCGCATCCGCAGTTTGTCCGCTCGCATCCTGATCTGGGCATCTGCCGCGCTGCTGGTAGGCGCTATTGGTTTTTCCCGCGTGTACCTGGGAGTGCACTGGCCCACCGACGTCATCGCCGGTTACGCCGCGGCCACCTTCTGGGTCGCAGGATTGCTGAGCGTAGACCGCTGGCGTCGCCGCTGAGGTGAGAATCTGAGGAACCTTGCGAGCCCGCGGATTCAGGAGTGGGCATTACAGCCGCGGGCGCTATTTTTTAAATAAGTTCTCGAACGCCTTGCGGGCATCATCGGCGCGAGCGCCGCCGCTCGTGGTTTCTTTCTCCACGGTTACCTTCAAAGAAAAAAACGTGCACTGGTTGGCCGCATCCTTGCGGGCCACGCGTTCGGGAATAGGCTGTCGGCACTCGAATCGGCTGCCGGGATCAAAAGAAGCGCACTGTTTGCAGGCATGCAGTGCCGCGCCGCATTTGGAACATTGCCCGCCGGGCTCGGCCAGGTTCTGGATCAGAGCGCCGCATTGGGCGCAACGCGATACCTCGCGCGTGCCCGGCATGACAACCGATCGCGGCCCGCCCACCATGCTCCGGGGGCGCTCCTGCTCGCGGCTTTCCTGTTTCTTCTCGCTGCTGCCCGTATCCATGTAGCCGCGCTGCTTGTATTTCCGGTCCATCGCAAAACCTCCGCCGCCCAACTGCTCCGCCGCTCCTGGCCTACGGTGCCGGGATCGGAGCGGGTTAGCGGCAATATACGCCAGTAAGGGCCAATTGGTAATCGCTCAGTTTTTGACCGAGCACAATAGGCACCTCGTGTCATCCGAGTTGACACGGTGTCGAGCACGCGGTAATGTGCGGTCGAGTAAGGGTCGAGGCTAAGGTGCGGCGTCTCCGCTGGATCATCCTGATCATTGAGCTGGTCATGCTGGGGCTGGTGCTGGTCATTCCCCCCGTGGACCTGCCGCAAACCGCCTTCAATGAGGCCGACACTCCCATCAACGAAGCTACGGTTCCGGCTGTCCTGAGCTGCCGGGCCGCGCTGACAGAATTGCGCGCTGCCGCTTCGGCCGGCATTTCGCTGATCCACCCTCGCCCGATTTCTTACCCCGCGTCGGCCAATGTTGATCGCCCGGCGCCTTCACGCTCTCGTCCATCGCTGGCTCTGCTCTGTACATTCCTTTGTTAGCCAATTCCATCCTGCATCCCTGAGTTCGCGTACTACTCGCGTCTGCGCTACGCGCGCGTACGCGCCAGGAGGCATTCAGGTTGCGCTTCTTGACTAGGGACGGGATGGTCCGCGTGCTCGCGCGCAGTTTTTGCGCCGCGGAGCCCGGACATCAAAGCGGGAATGAGCTAGCGCTGTTCATGCTTGGGGCGTGCAGCCTGCCTTCCCGCACTCACCCTGGGCCGGTCCGGAGATCCCGTCCTCCGGGCCGGCTAAGTTCGCCGCGCCGCCCGCCGCTATCTGCTGATCCAGATTAACTCTTCCGTGCAGTCGCACGCATTCTTCCGTTCAGGTGGGGTGTGGGCCGGGCGGTGCAGGGAGCGTTCTGAGCCACCCGGAGATCCTGCCCAAGAAATCTGGCCTTGCACTCTGGTCTTCCATCTTAAAGGGAGATTCCCGGCAGCCGTAACCGACGCCGCCTGCTCACGGCGCTAGGGTCACAATGGCGGGATGCAATTCCCAGAGAGTCGCCACTTCCGGCGAACCCCGGCTCTGCGGGTGCTCAAAATCCTCGAATGCCAGGCCGGTCACTTGGGCGGGCAAGGCCTGGGGCAAGTCGCCTCCGTGAGTGTAGTCAAGCGTAAATCCGTGCTGCGCCAGCTGCTGCTGGATGTTCTTTCGCGCGGTGCAATATTCGGCGTCCACCGGCGTCTCAATAACCACGCGAGGAGCCTTGCGGTCTGAGGTGGCGGAAATCTCCATGTGAATGTCGCAGTCGGCTGTGTTGATGCTGGCATTCTGCAGATAAGCTTGCGCCACATGGAACAGTTGCAGCTCACGTCCGAAGCGCGGCGCCGTGGGCGGAAGGATCGGCGTCTGCGGCCAGCTCAGTATGGTGGCCACGCTGATCTCCACGGGAGTGGTGTTGGGTAGAGGCACATGCTTGGCCGCGTGCCGGTAATCGGCAATATCCGGCTCGTAAGGCAGGCAGTTACAAATGTCCTTCACCGTACCGCAGGACCAGTTAAGCGCGATGAGCGCCGTCAGCCCTGCCAGGACTAGCGGTCTGAACCACGTTCTTGGCACCAGGGCTTGGATGCAAATTCCGGGATGCGCACCTGCCGGCTGCCCCGGGCGGCACTCAAAAATCGCTCCGCCGGATCGAGTCATCCAGACAAACTATCCTGGATTCAGCAGCTTGAGAGCAGAACCTTCCAGAGCACGTGATTCCTTGAGCACCAAAGTAACAACGGGGAGAGCCCTGGCCTTTTTATCGCTACACGATATAATGACGACCCAGCAACTCTGGACAGCATCTTACCTTAGCAGCTCATGCGCGCGCTTCGTTGTGACCTCTGGGGTTTTCTACCCCGGCGATTTCTGGCGGGACTGGCCATCCTGCTGGCGGCAGCTGTGCTCAGCCTGGTGCTGTTTCCCGCCGGGCACGGTTCCTTCGTCAGCACTCACGGACCGGCCACCGCGTTCCGCTCGCGACGCTTTCTCCTGCTGATCTGTTCCGTATTCGCTATGCTGATTGCGGCCGCCTGCGGCATGGGGTCCCGGCTCAAGCCTTGGCGGCGTCGTGTTGACCTTCTACGGCGAGAAATTGCTAGCCGAGTGCGCGCCCACACTCCCCTCTCGGCTGTCCTCCTTTGCTGAAGCCGCTCTTCCTGAGTCGCCTGCTCAATAAATTTCTCAACAGATTCGGAATGATGCTTTGACGGTATTAAGGAGGAAAATCGATGAGTAACCCATTTGTAACTCGCTTCACTACTCTGGCAATGCTCGCGGGAGCGCTTTTCCTGGCGGGCTGCGCCAAAAAACAGGCCAAGGCAACTCCACCCGCACCCGCGCCGCCGCCGACGCCAACGGCTTCCCTGACGGCGACCCCCGCTGACATTCAGCAGGGCCAGAGCGCACAACTGAGCTGGAACACCAGCAATGCCACGGAAATCAACATCAGCGGCCTGGGAACCGTATCGGCCTCGGGCACACAGGCCGTAAACCCGGACGACTCCACCACTTACGAACTGACGGCCAAGGGCCCCGGCGGCACCGCCGATGCCAGCGCGCGTGTCACCGTTACTCCAAAGCCGGCCCCGGTGCAATCCAGCCTCTCGGAGGACCAGCTCTTTCAGCAGAACGTGAAAGACGTGTTCTTCGACTTCAACAAGTACGACATCCGTCCCGACCAGGAATCCATCGCCCAAGCAGATGCCAAATTTCTCGCCGACCATCCGGATATGTCCGTCACGGTTGCCGGCCATTGCGATGACCGTGGATCGGAGGAATACAACCTCGCCCTGGGCGAGAGCCGGGCCAATTCCTTCAAGAATGAGCTGGTAAAAGACGGGGTCAGCGCGGATCGCATCAAGACCGTTAGCTTGGGTAAAGAGCAGCCATTCTGCAGCGATAACACGGAGCAGTGCTGGCAGCAGAACCGCCGCGATCAC
>DATGIY010000030.1:0-11983 GCA_035295475.1 Terriglobales bacterium | reverse complement strand
CGAGACCTATCTGGCCTCGCAATTCGAAAAGCCGGTGATGGTGCATCGCTATCCAGCCAAAGTGAAAGCCTTCTACATGGAGCCGGACCCGCAACGGCCCGACTTGGCGTTGTGCGTGGACGTGCTGGCGCCCGAAGGCTACGGCGAGATTATTGGCGGGTCGCAGCGTATTGGCTCTTACGAACAGCTGCGGCAGCGCATTCACGAGCACGGCCTGCCGGAAGAAGCATTCAAGTGGTATCTCGATCTGCGAAAGTACGGCGGCGTACCCCATAGCGGTTTCGGCATGGGGATCGAGCGGGCGGTGGCGTGGGTCTGCGGCCTGGAGCACGTGCGGGAGACGATTCCGTTCCCGCGCATGCTCTATCGCATGTACCCGTAAGAGCCTGTTCACCACGGAGACACGGAGACACAAAGAGAGACAAGGCAAAAATCCAATATCAAACAAAAACGAACCGAAGAAAGCAAAGCACAAAGAAGTCAGTCTCCCTATGTTTAACCCGGTATTGTTCTTCTCGGTGTCTCCGTGTCTCGGTGGTGAAATGGTTTTACAAACGATATGAACGACACTTCCAAGCAGGAAAAGCCGGCGTCACCCAGAGCGGTGCTGCCTTTTATCGTGCCCCGCAAGATACGTGTGATTGGCGTGCCTCTCGACCTGGGGCAATCGCGCCGCGGTGTGGACATGGGACCCTCAGCGGTCCGGGTGGCGGGTCTGGAAGCGCGTCTGGAGGCCTTGGGCCATGTGGTCGAAGACGCGGGCAACATTGGCGTGGCCATCGCCGAGCAAAAAAAAGAAGGCGATCCCCACGCCAAGTATTTGAAGGAGATCACCGCCACCTGCACGCGTCACGCGGAACTGGTGCTCAAGACCCTGGAAACGGGGAAAGTGCCGGTGGTGCTGGGCGGCGATCACTCGGTAGCGGCGGGAACGGTGGCGGGGGTAGCCGAATTCTATCGCCGTCAGGAGCAGAAGATCGGGCTGGTATGGATCGATGCCCACAGCGACATCAATACGCCCGCCACTTCGCCCAGCGGCAACGTACACGGCATGCCTCTAGCCGCGGTCATGGGACTGGGGCCTCCGGAACTGGCCAATATCTTTGGATTTTCACCCAAGGTGCTGCCGGAAAATTGCGTGATCGTGGGCGTGCGCGACATCGATAGCTTCGAAAAAGAGAACATCCGCCGCGCAGGGGTGGAGGTGTTCACCATGCGCGACATTGACGAGCGCGGCATGCGCGTGGTCATGGAAGAAGCTCTGCGCATGGCCGGACGCGGCACCGCCGGCTACCACATCTCGCTCGATATGGACTGGATCGATCCCGAGGATGCGCCCGGAGTAGGCACGCCGGTGCGCGGCGGGGCGACGTATCGGGAGGCTCATCTGGCCATGGAAATCATCGCCGACCACGCGCGCATGCTCAGTTTTGAAATTGTGGAAGTCAATCCCGTCATTGATGAACACAACCGCACCGCGGACCTGGCAGTGGAGCTGACGCTTTCCGCTTTCGGCAAGAAGATCCTGTAAAACCATTTTCGATCGATTTTTGACGATTGAAGATTAAGAGTCGTTCAAGAAGCGACGGACGAATCGTCAATCGGCAATTGTTCTTCCGCCCGGCCATGCCCTCCGGTATACGTTTGTGAACCCTCTAGTCGTTGACTCCGGGCGCTGCCTTATTCAGACTGGAACTAGGTTCCCTCCTCATGAAGAAAATCCGGGTAGGCGTTCTTTTCGGTGGGCGCAGCGGAGAACACGAAGTTTCGCTCCTTTCCGCGGCGTCGGTTCTGGAAGCCATTGACAAAGAGAAATACGAGGTCGTGCCTATCGGCATTACCAAGGAGGGCCGGTGGGTGACAGCCGCGCGTGCCGAGCGCCTTCTGCGCAGCAACAGCATGGGCAAGGCGGAGCATGAACCCCGGCATCTGCGGGCCGGCGATCCCGAAACCACGCCCGGCGCGGCGGTACTGGCCAAGGGAGAAGCGGTTGTGGTTCCGCCCGTACCGCTACACTCTGCCGGTTCCATGATGTCATTTGAACCCGAGGGCGATAGCGCGCTCGCCCGCCGCTGGACCGATAACGTCATCAAGGTAGATGTCGTCTTCCCCGTCCTGCACGGTACTTTTGGCGAAGACGGCACCATCCAGGGCCTGCTGGAACTGGCCGACATTGCCTACGTAGGCGCCGGAGTGCTGGGCTCCGCCGCCGGCATGGATAAGGATGTAATGAAGCAGCTGTTCCGCAGCGCCGGCCTGGCCATCGTGAAGCACGTGACCGTACTGCGGCGGGACTGGGAACGCGATCCCAAGAAAGCGCAACGCCTGGTCGAGAAGCAATTGCGCTACCCGGTTTTCGTCAAGCCCGCCAATCTGGGGTCGTCGGTGGGAATATCCAAGGCGCACAGCAGCAAGGAGTTGCCGGCCGCGATGAACAGCGCCGCGGAATTCGATCGCAAAATTGTGGTCGAGCAGGGGGTAGGCGGGAAGAAGCACAAAGCGCGCGAACTGGAATGTTCGGTATTGGGCAACGACGACCCCATAGCGTCACTTCCAGGAGAGGTGGTTCCCGGCAAGGAATTCTACGACTATGCCGCAAAGTACCTGGAAGAAGGATCGCAGCTCATTATTCCGGCCAAGTTGACCAAGGCGCAGATCAAGCAAGCTCAGGAAATGGCCGTGCGGGCGTTCAGGGCCGTGGATTGCGCTGGCCTGGCGCGCGTCGATTTCCTCATGGACCCGCAGAGCAAGAAGATCTATGTCAATGAGATCAATACGATGCCGGGATTTACGGCCATCAGCATGTATCCCAAGCTGTGGGCTGCCTCCGGAGTCTCCTATCCCGAACTGATCCACCGGCTTATACAGCTGGCCCTGGAACGGCACGAGGATAAGAAAAGGAACAAGTACAGCCGGTAGAAACAGTAATCAGCCCTTAGCATTTAGCCAATCCACGGCCTTCGCAGCCCTCACACTTGCCTCGGCTCGGGTCTGACGATCGCAACTGATTCCAACCCCAAGTGCTGCTTTGTTGGGTTCTCCCCCCCAAACGTGCCGGTACCCTTAGGTGCCCTTGGTAACATTGGGGCCAAAAGGTGACTGTGGTACTGTACCGCCAGCTTCACTCACAACCTACACTTACGAGCGGTGTGGCTCGGAGTCCGCGATTCTATGGCTTTTGGTTTCGGATTCAATAAGACGAAAGTTCTGGCGGCGGCGGAGAGGTACATTCAGCAGGGCAAGCTGCAGAACGCTATTGCGGAATACGAGAAAGTCGTAAAAGCAGATCCCAAAGACCTCACTGTTCTCAACACCATCGGCGATCTCTACGCGCGCATCGGCCAGACCGATAAGGCCGTTTCCTATTTCAAGAGCGTGGGCGATACCTATGCCGCACAGGGCTTCACGGTCAAGGCTATCGCCATGTACAAGAAACTGACCAAACTGAAGCCCAGCGTTGAATCGGTGCTCAAGCTGGCCGAATTGTATGGCCAGCAGGGGCTCCAGAACGATGCGCGGGCGCAGTATCTGCTGGTGGCGGAGCGCTATTTGCACGCCGGGCGACTGGACCAGGCGGTCCATGCCTTCCAGAAGATCCTGGAGATAGATCCGGAGAACAGCAGCCTGCAAGTGCGTCTGGCCGAAGTTTACGTGCGGCTGGAACGCAAGGATGAGGCGCGCAAGCTGCTGTTGAAATCCGCCGAAGCGCTGCAGGCGCGGGGCAGCAAGGCGGAAGCGGAAGAAGTCCTGGCGCGAGTGCTGCATCTCTATCCGACTGACAAGCAGGCCCTGCTGATGCGCGGAACTCTTGCGCTACAGGCCGGGGACCCCGAAGCTGCGGTACAAACCCTGGAACAGTTTCCCGACCTGGATCAGCACGCGGACGGACTGCGGTCGCTGGCCATGGCCTACCTGCAGACTGGCCGCACCGCCGACGCCGGACCGCCGGCCAAAAAACTCTTTGCCCTCAATCAGGATGCCAGCGCCCTCTCCGCTTACGCGGATGCGCTGATGCGGGAGGGGCAGTATGAGGAAGGCCTGCGCATCTATCAGCAGTACGCGGAGAAGCTCCTGGCTTCCAATCCCAGCGTGCTGGAAAATCTGCACGCCTGCCTGGATCACATTCGCGACAACATTCCGGCGCTCGAGCTACTGCGCAATCTTTACGAACGAGCCGATGACAAGGTACGCCTGGCCGAAGTAGGCGAATTACTGGCCCATAGGCTTGAAGAATCGGGCGATTTAGCCCGGGCGCGTGATCTCTATCTGCAACTGGCCTCCCTCGACCCCAATAGCACTGCCTACACCGAGAGCTACAACCGTCTTGCTCAGCAGGTGGGTGCTGGGGCGACAGCGGGTCAGCCGGGAACGCTGCTATCGATCGAGGACCTGAATCTCAGCTCTCCGGATGTGGATCAGGGCTACAACGGGAAATTGGCGGCCGAAATTCAGAAGCTGATCACGGAAACCGATCTCTTCATTTCCTACAATCTGCCCGCCAAGGCCATTGAAGAACTGGAGACGGCTCTAGCCAAGCTGCCCAACGATCTGCGCCTGAACCAGCGCCTGGCCGCCCTGTATGTGCGAAGCGAGCGCTTGCGAGAAGCAGCCGAGTGCTGCCGCAAGGTGCACGACATTTACCAGAAAGCGGGTTTCGCGGATTCCGCCCAGCAATACGGCGAGATGGCCAAGAATTATGCGCAGCGGGCGGGAGAGCCTGTGGCGCCCGAAGTCGTGATATCCGCCCCAAGCGAAGCGGAACCTGCTGCCGCACAGGACGAAATCGATATTTCCGGCGAGTGGGAAAGCTCGCTCGCGCAGCCGGTTATTGAGTCGGTGGCAAAATCAGCCGGCGCCGGTGAGCAGGCCGAGGCGGTCGCCGGGCTGGTGGAGGAAATCCGGTTTTACCTGCAGCACGGCCTGTGGGAAGAGGCTGAGGCCGCGATTGGCAAGTGTGAAGCGCAGTTTCCCGACACTCCGGAACTGAGCGGTTTTCGTGAACAGTTGCAGGCGAGGGGCCGGAAGGCCGAAGCTAAACCGCAGCCGCCCGCGCCCGCTCCCGTGCCGGTTGCTCCTGCTGCCAGCCAGGGCGCGCTGAGCGATATGGTTTCTGATTTGGAGTCGGCGCTGGGAGATGACTTCGGAGTAGCACCCCCTGCGCCGGAGAGCGCTCCTGAGCCGGTGCGCATGGCAGCGGCCGCGGCTGCGAGCGGGGGGCACTCGTCTCCTGCAAGTGCTTCGGCGGGATTTGCCAGCGCGGCGGCAGCAGCGCCAGCCCTCAGCGCCCAGCCTGCCCAGGCCAATTCGGAACTGGCGGAAATTTTCACCGAATTCAAGGAAGGGCTGGAGGAAACCGGGGGGGACAGCCAGTCGGAAGATCTGGAAACTCACTACAACCTGGGCGTAGCTTTCAAGGAAATGGGCCTGCTCGACGAATCGATCGGCGAGTTGCAAAAGGTGTGTCAGGCCATTGAACGCGGACAACATTTCACGCAGGTAGTGCAGGCCTTTACCTGGCTGGCACACGCTTTCCTGGAAAAAGGCGTGCCCCAGGCGGCAATCCGCTGGTATGAAAAGGCTCTAAAGCTTCCCACCATTGATGAGGACACGCGCATCGCTTTGCATTACGAATTGGCGGCCGCCTATGAAGCCTGCAACAACAAATCGGCGGCTCTGACCCATTTCCTCGAGGTCTACGGCGCAAATATTGACTATCGCGATGTGGCCGAGCGCATCAAAGCCCTGAAGTCGTAAAATCAACAGATACAATATAGGGCGTGCAGGGAGGCGCAGGGGTGAGTTTATTTTCGCGCCGCATGCCACTGAGGAGAGCGGCGTGGAATCGAATCCGGACCTGGCCCGGCAAGAGTGGGGACGTCTGGCCAATGAAATCGGACAACCCGAGGGGGAAGGGCCGAAAACCCCGGTCTTGTCGGAACAGGAGACGGCGGCGCCGGACCGCTCGTCGAGGGGCCGAGGACAGCTTTGGGCCCGGCGATTGGGCCTGCTGGTTTTTGTGCTCCTCTGCCTGGAATTGGGCATTGTGCTGGTAGTGCTGCCCTGGACGCGGATCTGGATCGACAATAATCTGCTGCTGAATTACCCGACCTTGCGCTTTTGGGCGGCTAACACGTTTGTGCGGGGCGCCTTTAGCGGGCTGGGCCTGATTGACGTCTGGTTAGGGATCTGGGAAGTGGTGCGCTATCGCGAAAAATAGCTGACCGCTTAGCCTGCACGTTCGCAGTGAACTCTTACAGTTGGTGGGCCACGCGGTTGCCGGGGTTCATGCCTTCGCTTACCAGGGGTCTGAGCCATCGCACCGGAATCTGTTGCGGGGGAATCGATTGAAAGGCAAATCAGACCATTCCAAGAGCATCAGCCAGGATAGCTTTCTCGCCAACGAGCCCACTCTGTATCCGGCGCCGTTAGCCTACGAGAACAAGCGGTTCCTCAACAGCCCCGACGGCAGGATCCTGCGCATCCTTTCGGAGTACGCCGAGCCGCTGGCACGGTTTCGGCGAGAGCAGATCCAGGACACAGTGGTATTTTTCGGCTCGGCGCGTTTCCACAGTTTGTCCGACGCCCGCCATTCGCTGACTGTACTGGAAAAGCCCGGTTCGCGGCAGGCCGCGCCCCCGGAAGAGCAGATGAAGCTGAAGCGGGCCCGCGCCGCGGTGGAAATGGCTCGTTACTACGAGGACGCCCGGCAGCTCTCGCATCTGCTTACCCAGTGGTCACTGCAAATTCCGGCTAAACGCCAGCGCTTCGTGGTCACGACCGGCGGCGGGCCGGGCATTATGGAAGCGGCCAACCAGGGTGCCCGGGAGGCGGGAGGCAAAACCATCGGCCTGAATATTCGGCTTCCCTATGAGCAGATGCCCAACCGTTATATCAGCCCGGAGCTGAACTTCGAGTTTCACTACTTCTTCATGCGTAAGTACTGGTTCGCCTATCTGGCCAAGGCCCTGGTGATTTTTCCCGGCGGTTTCGGCACGCTGGATGAACTTTTCGAAATTCTGACCCTGGCGCAAACCGAGAAGCTGGCCAAGAAGATTCTGGTCGTCATTTATGGCACGGATTACTGGCGGCGAATCATCAACTTCGATGCCATGGTGGATGCGGGCACCATTTCGCCCGAAGATGTAGATCTATTTCGCATCGTGAACTCGCCACAGGAAGGATTTGAGTTTCTGCGCGACGGATTGACCAAGTACCACCTGGGGACCCCTCCGCGGGAGGCGGTGCCGGAAATCGCCAAGACCCGGCCTTAGAAAAACTGTTGGCCTGACGGCCCTAGGCCGCAAGGTCCCGTTTGTGTTCTGCCGCTTCCGCCTGTGCCTGGCGGATTTCTACTTCTTTCTGCTCCTTGCTGATCTCAACCCGTTCCTTCTTCAGATCCAGCCGCAGGTGCCCATAGAGACTCATGTACTGGTTGGCGATCCAGACCAGGGCGAAGCCGCCGATGATGTAACCGCGCCAGTCCTGATAGAGCAGCTTGTAGCGGGTGATACCGACAAAGAACGCGGCCACGTAATGGCTGAAGCAGTACTCGCAGGTGAAGAGGAAGAAGAACTTGCGGCGCCACCACGCGCCGCCTGTGCGGCTCTGCTCCTCGCAGAAGTTATGCACTTCCCGGAAGACTTCTTCGTGCGTAACCGTCCAGGCAATGCAGGCGACCGGAATCGCCAGCACGAATAGCCAGACTACCTGCGCTCCCAAGGTCATCACTAATTCGATGCGATGTGGCCGGGAGAGTCTGTCACTACGCGCTGCGCGACCGTCCCGCTGCGGATTTTAGCGGTGGATCATCCTGGCGGCTTGTTGCAGCGTGGCTACCGCGTCCTGTGGCAACTGGCCGGTTGTATCGGGCGAGAGGTTGAGCAGCAGGTTGGCATTGCGGTCCATGCACTCACGATAATCCTGCGCGATGACTTCCGCCGGTTGCATCTTGAAGCCTGGCCGCCAGAACCAGCTGTGCATCGGCGGCATGGGTTTGTAGGGCGGCCCGGTCGGAATCCAGCTTTCAAAGGGCATGTAGTACTGCTTGCCTTCAAAGGTGATATGCGGATTGTGTCCCCCTGGCGGAGGCAGGCAATCTTCGCCGTTGATGACGTCGGTGGGCCAGCTGGCAGGCTCACAGATTCGGCCCTGGTTGCGCTTGCTTTGATAGAACGCCTGGTTCATCACGATGATGCAATTCGGGCTGTAGCTCTTGATCAGCCGGTAAAGCTCCCAGCGCTGGGCCGGGGAAAGTTTCCAGGTAATGTCGAGCAGCTGGTAAAAGGTATGGCGATAGCGAGAGTGCAACTCGGTCAGTTGCTGTTTAATGAGGGTGTAGTACTTATCCCCAACCGGCACATTCCAGTCGAATTTGCCTTCGTTGTGAGGATCGAGGATGCAGTAGTAAAAGCCGGGGCGAAGGCCATATTCGTGGCAAGCAGCCATGAAGGCCGCTACCACATCGGTTTGGTTGCCGCTGGCGGCCACATCATAGTCGTAGTTTTTCGAATCCCACAGGCAGAACCCCGACATGTGTTTGGCGGTGAGAACGGCGTAATGCGCGCCCAGATCGCGGGCCACGCGGATCCACTGGCGCACGTCCAGGTGGGTGGGTTTGTAAGTGGAAGCCGGCACCGATCCCGTCTCGTAATCGTTTCCGGTGAAGGTATTCATGCTGAAGTGGTAGGAAACGCCAAAGCGCAGGCGCTCATATTGCGCGAGCGCGGACGTGCGATGCGAGGCCGGGCCGGGTGTTTCGGCCGCGAATAAAGATCGGCGCGCAGCAGGTATCACCGCGGCAGCACCCGACGCTGCGAGAGTTTTCAGAAGATAACGCCAGTTGATCAGCATTTAGCAGTTAGCACTTAGCCCGGAACTGAATCACCTGACCGGCAATGACCATGACTGGCTAAATGCCAAGTGCTAATTGCTAAGTGCCGCACTTCTCACATACAGCTATTTGCCTTGTTCGACCACTCCAGCTGAACCGTGTAGTTGCCCAGTTTCTTGGTTTTCCAGGCGCAAATATCGCCGATTTCGCCGTTCGCATCGTCATACCAGCCCTGCCCGGGAACAGGATCGGTAATGGCCTCGCACAGTTCATGCGAGGAAGTCGTGGTGAGCGCATCGAAAACCGACATCCCTCCCATGCAGCCCTGGCAGTTGGGGTAGGGCATAACCGCATAGAATGTGTTCCCGCCAATGTCATTGTGATAGCCGCAAAAGGCTTGGCAGGAAGCGCTCCCGCCCTGCACCACCTTCACGCCCGGGGGAAAATACAGGAAATACAAGACGTTTGGTCCGGGCTCAGGAACCGACTTGCCGGCGATCTGCTGCTGCAAGAATTGCTGGATGGCGCTGTCGTGAACGGTGGAAGGCACAGCCGGCGTAGTCACCGTGATGGTTCCGGTGCGTTTGCCATGGCCGATAGTCTGGCCGGAAACGCTGTATTCGCCCATTTGATCCATTAAGGCACTGGTCAAAACGAAATCGAAAAACTGATTGATCTGCGGGATGGTCCCGCTTTGCGGGGCCTGTTGCCAGGCCGAGCCCCAGAAGACGACAAAAACTTCCGCCGCGCTGATCAGCGGTCCATTGCGATACGTCAGCTGCGGCCCGGCAGCCGCCGCGTGCACCGGCTTACGGACCTCATCCGGAACATGCAGGGGAACGATCTTGATGGAGTCGCCGTGCTGCAGGGAAGACTTATGGGCAGATTTCTGGCTGGGCATGAGTTCTCCTGACCTACCGGTATCCAGGCTGGGCTTCTGGGTATCATACCCGCAGGGCAAGGCAAAGGTCAGCTGAACAGCAAAAAGGGCGGCCGAAGCCGCCCTGATTTTTCAGACACCCGGGTTTAGAGAACCTGAACGTTCTCAGCTTGCCAGCCCTTTTGTCCCTTTACCACGTTGAACTGCACCTGCTGGCCTTCTTGCAGGCTGCGGAAACCGCTGGACTGGATAGCCGAGAAGTGCACGAACACGTCTTCGCCGTTCTGCCGGCTGATGAATCCGTAACCCTTGGCGTCGTTGAACCACTTAACCGTACCTTGTTCCATTGTGTTGCTTTTCTCTCTAATTGAATTTGCGCTGAATCAAGAAAGTACTAAAGGCAGGTAATGCTTCGGCAGGTTAGTGCTTCAGGCAGAACGCGTTTAGAGTGTTTCCGTTCAATCGCTAGTCATAGGATGCCCTGAAACGCTGCGGGATGCAAGCTTATTCGTTCGGCCCTAAGTTACCGGTTTTTATGTGTGATCTCGAAGGTAACCGCCTGCAGGGCGACGCCCTGCCTCTGCACCCGTGCCGCTTCCGCCGCCGAGACACCCCAGTTCTGCAGTAGCTGGGTTGACGGAGCGGCAATCACATGCCCGGTCACGCGCACAGAATCCCCCGCCGCAATGGGTGTAGGGTTCCCTTGCGGGTCGATCGGGTTGACCGAGGGCTGGAGCAGGACCATTACGCTCCGGGCGGCATCGCTGCCCACCCAAACGATGTCGTTCTGGGTGATGTCTTGGATGGTCACATTGGACAGGGTTGCCGGCTGGGAGATCAGAGCGCGCCCATTCCCAGACAGCAATTTGCTAAACGTATCGGGAGGCTGCGCATGTCGTTTCTGCGAATGGCTTTGCGCCGCCAGCCCGGAACAAAGCGATAGGACCAGCGCTACGGTGACCAGGTGGCAAGCACGACGCATGATTGTGGCCGTCAATTTTGGTTTCCTCTTAGTCAGAACCTAGCTGGGACGGTTTCGTTGCCATGCCCCGAACGCAAATCACCGGTCCTGGCGGAAAGTGTTCAGGTCCTGGAACAGCTCGGGCCAGTGTGGGAATCAGAGCATAGGCCGTCCATCCTTTCGCTCACGGTGGTCCGTCATACCCTGTAGACACGAAGGGGGGAGCAGGATGTCAGGGAAGATGCATGCGACAGTGGGATTTCTGGCCATCGCTATGTGGGCGATGGTGCCGGTGGCCATGGGACAGCAGCAACCTACGAAATGCAACTCGCGCCGGCAGGTGCATGCCAGGACGCGAGCCACCCAGCATTCCCGCAGATCACCAGCGTCCAGCCCTGGCACGAATGCCGGAGGCGCGGCAGCAAAAGCGACTCCGCAAAGCGGTACCCCGATTCTGGAAAACCCACAGCCCACGGGCACGCTGGACACTTTGCCCAATCAGACCCTGACTCCGGGAGCTACCACGGTGCCCAGCAACGCGGGAGGAATCGCTCCGGCCAGCAACGACGCGAGCTCGGGTGAGTACACACCATCCGAAGGGCGAACCGCGCCGACTACTCCGGGCGGCAACCCATCGAACACGCAGGGGGTGCCCACTTTCTCCTCCCCGGCGCAGCCCGCAAGCGCCAACCTGCCCCGAACCGTGAATCCTAGCGCCCAGGGGAATACGCCAGGCGCTCGCACCCGCAACCCACGGCGCAGCAAGCGGAACGGCCAAAACGAACAACCTAAGCCGCAGTGAAGATTGCGGACTGCGCCCAGCGGGCAAGAGATCATGCAAGCCACGATGCTGGGACCATAGCAGGCATCCTGCGGTAAAAAGCGAGAGCGGCGCTTCGCGCCGCTCTCGTATCGCCGGCAAGGAGGAGTCTGTTACCGCCGCGAACCGCCGGAGGAATGTGGAGCTGGGGCTGAGCTACGCCCGCCACCACCGCTGCTACCTCCCCGGTACCCGCCGCCGCTGCTGCCACGGTATCCGCCGCCACCGCCGTACTCGCGTGCCGGGGCTGCTCCCCGACCGCCATAGTTGCCGCCGGAATTGCCGCGATACACATCACGGCTGCCGTAGCCTCCGCCAGGAGCGCTGTAGCCGCCGCGGCCGGCATAAGCATCATTGCCCCGCCCGCCGGAATAAGCATCGGAACGCCGCGTCACGATAGGCTGGCGCAGGTCGAGAGGAGGCCGCCCGTAGCTATTGCCACCTCCCGACTGCCTCCACGAATCGCTGGAACCGGAATTGGCTGAGCGCGGG
>DATGIY010000029.1:0-2766 GCA_035295475.1 Terriglobales bacterium | reverse complement strand
CCCCACTCGCCCGCCAGCTTCAATACCAGATTGCCGCCCATGGAAAAACCGACCAATGCCAGGCGAGGAAGATTGTCATCCGCGAGCAAAGCGCGCGCGACCGTCCCCACATCGGCGGAGAGTCCGGAATGATACAGAGTCGGTCCCAAGCCTTCCGTGCCGCCGCAATTGCGCACATTCATGCGCACTGCGTTCATGCCGGCTGCCAGCGCCTTGGCTGCCGTTCCCAATACGTATTGCGATTCACTGGATCCCTCCAGGCCATGCACAATCAGAACCGTCAGACTACGTTGCCGGTCTTTCTGCCAATGGCAGCGGCAGAGCACCTGGACATCGGGCTCCACTTGAAACAGGCGTGTTTCCGGAGACGGCAAAGAAATGCGCCGCGGCAGGAGTTGGCTGGCCAGAGTTTGCCGGTGCGCCCCGCGTAAGCCCTTGCGCGGGCGGAACGGTGCGGAGGGCAAATACTGCTCCAGGCGATCTTCTAAACGCGTTTCCGGCGTGGGCTCGCCTGATTCAGGTTGAGATAATTCCGGCACGATGGGACCTATATTAATTTCCTCCGTTCGCACTTAAAATAGAAGCGGAGTTCCATATGCCCATCTTCGAATACCTTTGCCGCGACTGCAACCAGCGCTTCGAGGCCCTCGTCTACGGCTCGCAGAAGCCGGAATGTCCGCACTGCGGCGGGCGCAAACTGGAGACTCAGCTTTCCGTCTTTACCGTGAGCAGCAAAACCGCTTCCAGCGCCGAACCCGGCAACGTTCCCTGCAGTACCTGCGGCGATCCCCGCGGCCCCGGCGCCTGCTCTCTTCCCGACCTGGACTGATCGGTTGTGAAGGTACGCTATAGGCAAAATGCTGCATCCAATCACTCTTCCTAGCGTTACCGAGGGAAACGGCGCGCGGTAACGCGCGTAACTTGGCTCTCCGGCGGCCGCAGGTTACGATTTTTGTGTAGTTCTCCCCAAGGCTTCGCAGCCACTCCCCAGAAACTTAGGGCTCTATGGACCGTCGTCGGGAACCACGGGTAACGACAGTTCTTCCGGTTCGGGTGTGGGGTATCGATGCCTACGATCAGGGCTTTACCCAGATCGTTTCCGCGCGCAATGTGAGCGCCGAGGGCGCGCTGCTGGATGGATTGCGGCACCGCATCCGCATGGGCGAGACCCTGGAATTGCAGTACGGCGGGCGCAAGGCCGAATTTCGGGTAGTGTGGATCTCAGAATCCAGCGATGGCTTGCGCACCCAGGTCGGCATTAAGACGCTGCCCTCGGAAGATTGCATCTGGGACCTCAAGCTGGAGCAGTGCAGCGAATTCGTGGGAAACGGCTAAATAGGCCGGGCCTGCTAGCCAGCCGCAAAGTCCATCTAACCGGGGAGCGCCTCCCTGGGCTCCCAAGCCGCTCCAACAGCGGTAGTTACGGAGAAATCAGGGATAGGTTGGGAAGGGTAACAGAGTGTGCTCTGCCACACACTCACGTAACCTGCATCACAGCCTCTGTGGTCGTGGTTCCAGTAGCGTAAAGTAGAATTTTACGGAGACAGGCATGTCCACGCCCTGGCGGCACCGTTTCGCACAGCGCACCAAGAGCATTAAAAGTTCCACCATTCGCGAACTTCTGAAACTAACTCAGCGGCCGGAGGTCATCTCTTTCGCCGGTGGCTTGCCCGCTCCCGAGGTTTTTCCTATTGAGCGCTTTCAGAACGCATGCCAGCGCGTATTGCAGGCGAAAGGCCCGGCGGCGCTGCAGTACAGCGCCTCAGAGGGTTTCACCCCACTGCGCGAGTACATTGCGCAGAAGATGGCGCGCTACGGCATTATCGCCAACCCCGACAATGTGCTGATCACCACAGGGTCGCAACAGGCGCTGGATTTGATTGGTAAACTGCTGATCAATCCCGGCGACCGCATCCTGGTCGAAGCTCCTACCTATCTGGGCGCGTTGCAGGCGTTTAATGTTTACGGTGCGGAATATGTCAGCGTACCCATCGATCACGATGGACTGCGCACCGACCAGCTCGATGAGGCGCTTCGCTCCGGTCCCAAGTTCATGTACATCCTGCCCAACTTCCAGAACCCGGGCGGGGTCACGTTGTCCGAGCCGCGGCGTCACGAATTGGTTCTGCTGGCCGACAAGTACGGCATTCCCATCATCGAAGACGATCCCTACGGGCAGCTGCGGTATGAAGGCGAACACCTGCCGCCGCTTCTGGTCCTGGACCGCGATAATTTGCGGCGGGATGACGGTTATCGTTTAGGCAACGTCATCTACCTGAGCACTTTCTCCAAAACTCTGGCGCCGGGCGTGCGCCTGGGCTGGATTGTCGCCCCGCCTGACGTGATCAGCAAGCTGGTGCAGTTGAAGCAGGGAGCCGACCTGCACTGCAGCACCTTCGATCAGATGGTGGCCTACGAAGTGGTTCATGACGGTTACCTCGACGAACATGTGAAGAAAATTCGTTCGGTTTACCACGAGCGCCGCGACGTAATGCTACAGGCGCTTGCGGAATACTTCCCTCCCGAGGTCACTTGGACGCATCCCCAGGGCGGCCTCTTCCTGTGGGTAACGCTTCCGGAAGGCATGGACATTCAGCGGCTGTTCGAGGCCGCCCTGCGGCAGAATGTAGCCTTCGTGCCGGGGGACTGTTTCTACGCCAGCGGCGACGAGGGCTCTCGCCACATGCGACTGAACTTCTCTCATCCCGCTCCCCAGCAGATCCGCGAAGGCATTCGCCGGTTGGCGTTGGCGCTGGGCGAGGAGAT
>DATGIY010000028.1:0-5124 GCA_035295475.1 Terriglobales bacterium | reverse complement strand
TGGTCCTGGCGGGAGTGTGCGGGCCGGGCGGCTTTGCTCCCACCAGCAGACTGGGGCCGAATCACTACAGGGATTTTGGTCCGCGGGTGGGCTTCGCCTACGACGTTTTCGGCAATGGCAAGACCTCGCTGCGCGGCGGTTTCGGCATCTCCTATGAGGGCACGCTTTATAACCCGCTCTCCAACTCGCGCTGGAATCCGCCGTACTATTCCTTCAACCTGGCTTCCAACGCGCTGCTGCCCATCTTTGCACCGGCAACCATTATTTACGGTCCCACGACCTGTACCGGTTCCACTTGCACCTCGACCGGTGCGGCCCCAACATTTCTCGGTTCGGGGAACAACGTTGGCATAGGCGTCCTGGGGGCGCAATCCACGGGCAACATCAACGGGTGGTTCCCGGGCAACCCGGACCAGGCGTACCTGACGGGAATTGTCCTGCCCAACGGCATCTCCGATCCCTACGTCTTCAACGATTTTCTGAGCGTGCAGCACGAAATCGCGCCCAGGACTGTGGTGGAAGTTGATTACGTGGGCACCCTGGGCCGCAAACTGTTCCGGGCGGAGAACATCAACCGTTCTCCCGGAGGCGTGCTGCCCGCGGGTTCCTGCATAACTGACAATTTGGGCAGGCACCTCTGTGGTCTAGCCACAGCACTCAACCCGACTGGACTGCCCAATCCGAATTATGGGCACTTGCGTACTTGGGAGAACGTCGTCAACTCCGCCTACAACGCCATGCAAGTCTCGGTGAGACGGCAAATGAGCCACGGCGTGCTACTCAACGCGAATTACACCTGGAGCCATTCCCTGGACGATGGTTCCACTTGGCATAGTGGTGCCACCACCGCTAACGGCGCAGCCGGTGGCGAGGGCTTCACCACCGACCAGACCGACCCGCACCTGGACTGGGGCAATTCCATCTTTGACATCCGGCACCGCCTGGTGTTGAACTACGTGATCCAGTTGCCGGGCCAGCACCTGACCGGCGTGCTGGGAGCGATAGCGGGCGGCTGGGCTTATGACGGCATCTGGTCCTTCCAGACCGGCGCCCACTGGGAACCCTACGCCAGCGATGCTCTGCCGGCTAGCCTAATGGAAATCAGCAACCCGGCTGTACCTTGTACCGCTGCCGACGTCAATTCCGGGAACTGCCAGAACCTCGGCGGCGACTGGAACCTGGATAACGGACAAAACGACCGTCCCAATAGCAGTTCGCCCAGCCTGAGCGCAAACCGCAATACCTGGGCGAATGGCTGGTGCGCAGGGGGAGGGTTCTTATTTGCCAACAGCGGCAGTTCGTGCAGCGGTGCGGCAACGCAATCCGGACTGCCGGTGCTGTCGGCGCCCTGTCTGGGCTGCGTGGGCAACTTGCGGCGCAATCAGTGGCTGGGACCGGGGCAGTGGTACTCCGACATGGGGCTTTCCAAAACCTTCAAGTTCACCGAGCGCGTGAATCTGAAGTTCGAGTGGCAGGCCTTCAACATCTTCAACCATGCCAACTACCTGCTCGCTGTGAACGGAGGCGGTGCGCACAACAGTCTAACTGACGGTGCTTTCGGGCAAGCCGCCGGTACGCTGAACGCCCGGAACATGCAGTTCGGCCTGAAGCTGAGCTTCTAAGCTAAGTAGCCTTTTCGCGGGGCTTGCCTGGTTTTCAGGTAAGCCCCTTACTTCTTTTCAGCGGCATCTTATCGGTTAGCTTTATGCGGGCTGCTGCGCCCAACTTCCGCTTCTCCGCTATTCTCCCCCTCGTGTGCGTGGCTTTTTGCGTTCTATTTTCGACTCCGGTCTCCGCTCAACAACAGTTAGGCACGGTGGTGGGGGAGGTACGGGTGCAGAGGGGCGATTTTCCTCCCCAGAAGGTCCTGGTTTTGCTGACCATACGCGGCGCGGTCATGGAGAGCACCTATACCGACGGGCAGGGTAAATTTGGGTTTTACGCTTTGCCACCCAACCTGTACTCCGTGGAAATCAACGACGACAATTACCAGCCGGTGCATGAGAGCGCCGAGCTCAGCCCCGTCGGCTTAACCGCCTTTGTGCGGGTCACACTGGTGCCCAAGCCGGGCGCGAAAGAAGCGCAGCCAAAAGAGCAGTTTTCCGGCGGCAACCCCAATGTGAGCGACGTGCGCGAATACCGCAAACATTTCCCCAAAAAGGCGGTGAAGGAATTCGACAAAGGCACGGCATCCGATTCCTCTGGCAAAAGGCAAGACGCCATCCGGCACTACGAAAAGGCGATTCAGCTTGCGCCCGACTTTTATCCCGCGCACAACAACCTGGGTTCCGACCAATTAGCCAGCAATAATCTTCCCGCCGCCCGCGCAGAGTTTGAGACTGTGGTCCGGCTGAATCAGACCGATGCGACGGGTTATTTCAACCTGGCCAACGTGTGCATGCTCATGAACCAATTGGCCGACGCGCAGCATTTTTTGGACGAAGGTTTGCGGCGGCAGCCAGAATCCTCACTGGGCAAGTTTCTGCTGGGGTCGCTGGACCTGCGTACAGGCAAACTGGGCTGGGCGGAACAGGCGTTGCGCGAGTCGGTCCAATTGAACCCCTTGATGGCGCAGTCGCGGCTGCAACTCATCAACGTGCTGTTGAAGGAAGGCAAGAAGGCCGAGGCTCTCAGCCAATTGCATGAATTCGTGACCGCGTTCCCATCCAGCCCCTTTCGCCCGCAGGCGGAGCAATTGTTGCGGCGCCTGCAGGCAGCTGCGGCGACCCCATCCGGTCCCTCTTAAGTAAAAATCGACTATTGCCGGCGGGAACGTATCAGTTCACACATGTGCTGGCTGAGGCGGCAGGCCTGCGCGTATTCGCGTTTCGCCGCTTGCTCCTGGTGAAGCTGCTGATAGGCGAAGCCGAGGTTGAGGTGGGCCTCAGCGTAATCAGGCTTGAGCTTCAGCGCCTGGCGGTAGCTGCGCAACGCCTCCGGCATGCGGTTGGTCCGGCTATAGCAGATACCGAGAAAATTGAACAGAGTGGGCTCATTGAGGCCGAGGGCGGTGGCCTTGTGCAGATTAACTGCCGCGCCGGCATATTCCTGCTTGCGATATTGCAGCATGCCTAAGTCGCGGTAAGCGGGGGCAAACGAGGGCTGGATGGCCAAGGCTTTCTGCAGGTATTGCGCGGCGGAGTCGTAGTCGCCGCTGTGTTCCTGGATCCAGCCGATCTCGTACCAGGCGCGAAAGTTTTGCGGGTTGCGCTGCAGTGCTTTCTGCAGCCACTGGATGGCTTCCTCAGGCTTTGCTTGCGCTTCCAGTGCTCCTGCCATGCCGCTCATGGCCTGATCGAAATCCGGAGCCAGCTTTAGGCAATCCTCGAAATACTGCGCCGCCTGCGGCGCTTGTTGCTGGCGCAAGGCAAGCTCGCCCTGCATGAAAGGCACCACGTACAAGTTAGGATCGTCCTGGCGGATCTGGCTGAGCAGGGCCTCGGCCTGCTCATAATGGCCGGCCTCAATCACATCGCTGGCGTGGAGGATGGAGTTGAACTCGTCCACCTTGTCTTTGGGGTCTGCCAGCGGGTGCTGCAGAGTCGCCTGCGAGACGGGTGCGCGGTAGGCGAAGTAGCCCAGGGCGCGGAGTTTGGCGGTGGAGGATTCATCGAGAGCCCGGCCCGCAGTGGAGGTCTCATACGCCTGCCAACGCTTCTGCAGTTGGCTGCGCAATACAGCAGCAACGGCGCCTTGATCGGCGATTGCGTTGCGCTCTTCTGCGGGATCGGCCACCAAGCTGTAGAGCTCGGGGCGCGGCGCTTCAATGTAGTGATATTTGTCCGTCTCCAGCCCATGCAGCGGGCTCCAGCCGAAAGAGGAGAAAGGATAGAAGGTTTCGCTGTAGGCGGCGCTGGGCAATTTCGAGTTTTCGTCGGCGAAGAGGCCTGAGGAATCGAACTGCTGCTGGATGCGGTCAGTGATGCCGGCCATCTCCAGGATGGTCGGTGCTACGGCGATGCTCTCGACAGGCGTAGCAATGGCCAGCAATTTGTGGGAGGATCCCGCCGGCTTGATGATTAAGGGCACGTGCACCGTAGAGTTGTAAATAAAAAATCCGTGCTCCTGCTCGCCGTGTTCGCCTAGAGATTCTCCGTGGTCGCTGAGTAAAACGATCCAGGTGCGCGCGTACAGGCGATTCGCCTTGAGCCACTTAATCAGACGTGCCAGTTGGCTATCGGCATAGGCGATCTCGCCATCGTATTCGTGATTCTTGTACTGCGAATGAAAGGGCTCGGGAGGGTTGTAGGGGCTGTGGGGGTCGTAGAGATGCAGCCAGAAAAAGAAAGGCTGCGTGCGATGGCCGGCCAGCCATTGCAGGGCGGCATCCACGCTAGGTCCGGCGCGGCGTTCCACCAGGTCAGGGTTCTTTTCCAAGAGGCTCTGGGCGTTGAATTTATCGTCATAGTAGTCGAAGCCGCGGGCCAGCCCCCAGCTGCGGTCCAATACAAAAGAACTGACCACTGCTCCGGTCGCGAAGCCGTGGTCGTGAAAGGCTTGTGCCAGAGTGCGAAATTTTTCCGCCAGCGGCGGAGCGGTAAAGTCCTGTACCTGGTTATGAAACGGGTAAGTGCCTGTCATGATGGCCACGTGTTCAGGCAGAGTCAGCGGCACCTGGGAAATGGCCATAGGAAACAAAACCCCATCGCGCGCCAGGGCGTCGATGGTGGGCGTGCGAATATCCTTATAGCCGTAGCAACCGAGGTGATCGGCGCGCAGGGTGTCAATGGTGATGAGCAGGACGTTATCGCGCGCACGAACTTTGGAAGCGGGCCGGTGGGGTGAGGACTGTCCGGAAAAAGGCGCTGGGCGCTGATTTGCGGCTAGGGGCAAAGCCAGGAGCAGGAGTGCCAGAAGCGCCAGCAACATGCTCCTTTGCGAACCTGAGCGCTCGATCATAGCTAGTGCTGAACTCGGGCGCCGGCCGCCTTCTGCATTTCCTGCTGCGCTTCGCTGTCGAGTCCCTTGGCCTTGAGCGCCTTGGCCAGGGTGCCATGGGCCGCGGGATCGTTCGGCGCCAACTCGGTCGCTTGGCGCAACTCGGAAACAGCGTCATCCACCTTTCCCTGATAGAGGAGAATTTCGCCAAGCGCGAGATGCGCGGGCTCATAACCGGAATATATC
>DATGIY010000027.1:0-3277 GCA_035295475.1 Terriglobales bacterium | reverse complement strand
ATCGCTTCCCGCCCGTGCACCGCGGGATGGTGCGGCGGCAGGTACACGGCATCATCGGCGTAGAGTTGCGCCAACTTCTCCGGCTGCCGCGTGTTCCAGTAGCGGGCCCAATCGTCTCCCGTCTTGCGAATGATGGCAGTCACATCCTGATTCAGCGTCGGCTCCGCCTTCATAAGCGCCTCCTGGACATCTCCAATTTTACCCGCCTCGATGGGTGATGATGCGGTCTCGCTGGCCGACGCGGTTCCGCCTGCATCCGTTTCGGAACAACTAGCACACCATTTCGCCGGGAGACATTGCCCGCAAGATCTCCCACAAGATGGCGAAAAACTCTACCTGACAGTAAACAGGCGGGCGCGAGGCGTGGGCAGCTTGACATCGTTCCGCTTCAGCCGCCCCGAAACAGGGAAACGATAAAAACCTGTCGCCGCCCGCACCTCGCCTGTTCTGGCCAAAGACCCAGGTTTCATAAGATGCAGGAATCGGCTTTCAAGAAAAGAGCAGCAGGCATGTTCCGGCCGCCCGTATCAGGAAGGAAGGCGTTTCTAATAGAAGTCCGAGCAGCTCAGAAAGAATCCGCAAGTGGGACACGTCAGTTTGCAGCGTACTTCCACCAGCTCCGACGAGCAGTTGGGGCAAGTGCGCATGGCCGCCGCCCCGTTTTCGCCGGAGGTCTTGCGCTGCTCCGCCGCACCGGGCGAACGGTTGGGGCTTCGGTTTTCGGCTGCCTCGCTCATGAGTCCGCCACCCTCCCGGCTAAGTCGCTACGCCTTTGATTCGTGCTCGGCCATGTATTTTGCCATGCGCCGCTTCATCTCCTCTTCGGAGACATCCTCGACATGCGTGGCAATGGTCCAGAAGTGGCCAAAGGGATCATACAGGCTGCCGTTGCGGTCGCCATAAAACTGGTCCTTTACTTCCTTGTCCACGCGGCCGCCGGCGGCAATCGCCTGCTTAAAGACGCGGTCCACATCATCGACGTAGACCATGAGTCCGATCGGCGAGCTGCCTTGTGGGGCGCGATAGCCCATCTGCGGCATTTCTTCGCCCATCATGAAAATAGAGTCGCCAATCTTCAACTCGGCATGCCCGACCGTGCCGTCCGGGGCCGCCATGCGCATAATTTCCGTCGCACCAAATGCTTTCTTGTAGTAGTCGATCGCTTTGGCTGCGCCTTTGACAATCAGGTACGGGGTAATGCTGTGGTAGCCCTCGGGTATCGCTTTTGCCTTTGCCATTTATGCGCTCCTTTTGATTTTCTTCAGGATAACCTAATTTTGTGCACTGGTTGCGGCCGACGAATACTGGGCCGCAACACGCAATCCCCGCTGCCGAGCTACCCCTGACCTACATCTTGTATATTGGTGGCGAAATTTATGCGGAGAACTCAATGAAATCAGCAATCGCGGTGGTAATAGCAGTGGCCATGGTGGCGGTCGCGGGAGCGGCGCAGCAGCACAAGAAGCACAGCGCAAAGGAGAGCAGTAGCACGGCGCAGAATGCCGCCGTCGCCGCTCAACTGGAAAAAATCGAGCACACTTGGGCGGAATCCGAGGTCAAACATGATCCTGCCATGATCGCGCCCTACCTGGATGAGACCTTCACCCAGATCAATCCTGATAACAGCGTCAGCACCCGCCAGCAGGTGCTCGACAGCATTGCCAAAGCCGATCCCACGCTCCAGGCTATTGATATCGCGGATACGAAAACCCAGAGCTATGGCGATGCCGCCGTCATTATGGGCCGCTACACCGAAAAGCGTGAGTCCGCCGGCAAACACATCATGGTAGCCGGACGTTTCACCGATACCTATATCAAGCGGAACGGCCAATGGAAGTGCGTGGCATCGCACGACGCGGTGGCCAAGGATTGACTCCTCACGGGGAACAAGGTGACAGGTTTCAAAGGTTTCGATGCCGGGATTTCAATTTTCAGGGGATTCAACAGACGGATTCAGCAGCTAGTCAACTGACAGCTGGCAACTGACCACTGGTTTACGCGTCTGCCGGCCTGGTGAAGGCGTCCAGCGCGTCCTGGATGCTGGGAAAGATGATAAACAGGTGTTCGACCCCGGTGATGCGGAACAGGCGTTCCACTCGTGGCTGCACGCCGCTCAGCACAAACTGCCGTCCTGTCTTGTTGCAGGAAACGCAGGCTGTCACCAGCGAGCCCAGGCCGGCAGAATCGACATAAGGCACATCGCTTAGATCAAGGAAAACGCTGCTGGCGGTTTCCACCCGCAGAGCATTCTGCAGTGGCGAGAGGGTTTCAAAAGTTAGTGGGCCGCTGAGCCGCAGCACCCGTTGGGTATCGAGAGAACCATGGAACTTTTCCACCACCAAGGACTCGTCCATATGCTCGGTTCCGCCGCCCCAAAAGCCTATCACAGGCTGACTTTGGCGGCATGGCCGGGCCAGGGAAAACTGGCAACCCATTGGCGAGCAGCTAGATGCAGCGCGTGTTGGGGCCATGTTCAGCCCGCTTGCGTACCGTCTTGTTTTTCCGCAACCGCTCTCAGGGGGAGAAACTCTATTCAGCCATGAAGCGTAGAGCCGTCATCACCGGGCTGGGCGTGGTCAGTCCCAACGGCATTGGCAAGGCGGCGTTCGGCTCCGCGATCCTCAGCGGCAAGAGCGGCGTCCGCCGCATCTCGCGCTTCGATCCCAGCGAGATCCCGGTCCAGGTGGCCGGCGAGGTCACAGATTTCGACGAACTCGCCTGGGTGGAAAAGAGAGAGCGCAAGCATGTTTCGCGCCTCCTGCCCCTGGCCCTGGCGGCTGCCCACGAATCCGTGCACGATGCCGGCCTGGATACCGCCAGCTTGTCCGTGGAAGAAAAGCGACGCACCGCGGTGATTCTAGGTTCCGGCGGTGGTTCCCAGGAATTCACCGAAGAGCAGTACCGCCTCTTCTACCGCGGAGAGTTCCGCCACATGAGTTTGTTCTGCGTGCCCACCGGGGTGATGGGCACGTTCTCCAGCGACGTGGGCATGCGCTTCGGCTTTCGCGGTCCCAGCCACGTGGTCACCACCGGGTGCACTTCCTCCACCGACGCGCTCGGCTATTCCCTGCGCCAGATTCAGGCGGGAGCCGTGCACAGTGTGCTCACCGGCGGCGCTGATGCCCCTATTTCCCTGGGCATCGTCAAAGGTTTCATCCTGATGAAAATTCTGACCGGCTCCTGGAACCAGGCGCCGGAGCGCGCTTCCCGCCCCTTCTCCGCCGATCGCGACGGCTTTGTGCTGGGCGAAGGCGCGTGGATGCTGCTGCTGGAAGAG
>DATGIY010000026.1:0-4682 GCA_035295475.1 Terriglobales bacterium | reverse complement strand
ATAAAAATACTTGTAGCCTTCCTTGACCCAGACCGGCTGCTGAGTCAACTGCCGTGCGGATTTTAGATCGTACGGATAGAGCTTCTTGGGAACCACATAGTAAGTGGGGTCGAGCGGGGGTGCGGATTGAACCTTGCCCTGGCGGGCGGGTTCGTGGCGTTCGCGGAAAATGATCAACAGGCGAACTGCCGCCGCGATCAGGGCAATAGCCAGAAAGACCTGGATATATTTGCGGGTTTCAGGCCTCACGAGCTAACCTCTGGTCCTCGCCACTTTCGAATTTCCGCATCGGCCGACCGGGTTAAGGTCTTATACACGGCCACCTAGGTTTTTCCCTCAATTCTCGCTGGCGGCAGGGCAGGGCAGAATAGATTCACTTTTGCCCCAATATCCAATCTGGTTCGTACCCGCTCCTGCACAAAATTCCTGGGGGAAACGGTGCAAGGGAGGGGCGAGGGTTGGGAACTGCTCCCCGGCTGCCGCGAGCTGCCGGGGAGTTTGTTTTTACCGGAAAAAACCGAACCCATGCCACAAGGGGCAGAGTTCATAGCTAAGAGCTATTCCGTGACCATCTCCCGCCAGGCACGACTGCCGCCGCGAGCAGCCTCTTCGGCAAAGCGTTCCCCAACTGCCGACAAAGCGGAAAAAATGCGCACGCCACGGTCAATGTAGACGGGGGCGTCCTGCCACACGGTTTCGAAGGCTTCCGGGTACTCCGAAGCCAGCACCGCTAATCCCGCTGCGGCCGCGATCATACCTGGAGCTTTGCGCCCGGCCAGCAGCAGAATTGCTCCTGCGCCTAAAGAACCAAATATCACTGCCCGTTTCCACCCTTGCATTGGAACCTCCAACCCTGGTCGGTTCGACCGCTTGCGGCAGTCGAGAGCATACCATGGCTTATCTTACGAATGATCCTGCAAACCATTAGAGCCTTCAAGGAGCAGGGCTGTTGCTTGTTTTGCCCGGCAATGCTTTACCAGACATGTAAACTTAAGCCTTTCCGCCAGGAGGTTGCTTGGGAGACATAGCGTTGCACGCTGCTGCAGTGACTCTGCCGGGGCGGCCGCGCCTCATGTCCCGTTTCATTGTAGTTGTGGTTGGCTTTTTCTTGCTCGCCGGACTAGCGGTCGCACAAAGCGGCCCGCGCGCACGGGATCTAGGGGTTCCCTTCGACGGCACGCCTGGACCGCTAAATGCGATCACCGACGTGGCCGGCGTGGAGGTAGGCAACACTACCCTGATTTCGGGAAATGGGCCGCTAAAAGTTGGTGTGGGCCCGGTGCGCACCGGAGTCACGGCCGTCCTGCCCCGCGGACGGGACAACAGTGATCCCGTCTTCGCCGGCTGGTTCACGGAAAACGGCAATGGTGAGATGACCGGTACGACCTGGGTGGAGGAATCAGGCTTCCTGGAAGGTCCCGTGATGATCACCAACACGCACAGCGTGGGCGTGGTGCGCGATGCGGTAATCGCCTGGCGGGTAAAGCATGGGCAGCCCAAGGAGTCGGAATACTGGTGGTCATTGCCGGTGGTTGCCGAAACCTGGGACGGGTGGCTGAACGACGTTAATGGCTTCCACGTCCACCCGGAAGACGTTTTTCACGCCCTTGACACGGCGCGCGGAGGGCAGGTTCCCGAAGGCAACGTGGGCGGCGGCACGGGCATGATCTGCTACGAGTTTAAGGGCGGGATTGGCACGGCTTCCCGCAAACTGCCCGCCAAGGACGGTGGCTACACGGTCGGCGTACTGCTGCAGTGTAACCACGGTGAGCGCTCGCAATTGCGCATCGCGGGAGTTCCCGTGGGGAAGGAGATCACGCAAAACCCCGTCTGGGCCAGTGCCGGGTCGCCCAGGCGCGACATGGGATCCGTCATCGTGGTAGTGGCCACAGACGCGCCCTTGCTGCCGCACCAGATGAAGCGGATCGCCAAGCGCGTAACCCTGGGCCTGGGCCGTAACGGCACCATCTCGGGCAACGGCTCGGGCGACATCTTTATGGCGTTTTCCACGGCCAATCCCGGGGCGTTCAGCTACTCGAAAATTACCCATCCAGCCATGATGGCCAACGACCAGCTCGATCCGCTATTTGAAGCCACCGTGCAGGCGGTAGAAGAGGCCGAGGTTAACGCTATGGTGGCGGCCCGAACCATGGTGGGACGCGATGGGCACACGGCCATCGGCTTGCCCCACGACCAGCTGCGCGCGGTTTTGCAAAAGTACAATCGGCTGGCAAAATGACGCCGGCGGGAGCAGTCCCCTGCTCCCGCCAGCCCGGCTTCTAGAATTTCCGGCTGTGCTCGCGGGCCCAGCGCTCGATCACAACCTTCTTATCCGTGTAGAACTCGATGGCATCATTGCCTTGGGCATGCACCGTGCCAAAGAAACTCTGTTTCCAGCCGCTGAAGGGGAAGTAAGCCATGGGCGCGGCCACGCCGATGTTGATGCCGATATTCCCCGCCGGCGCTTCGTAGCGGAACTTGCGCGCCGCCGAACCGCTGGAAGTGAATAACGAGGCCTGGTTGCCGTAAGGACTGCGCGCCAGGAACGCGAGCGCTTCGTCAATGTCGTTGGCCGGCACCAGGCTGAGCACCGGACCGAAAATCTCCGTATCGGCCAGCGAACTATCGGGGCGAACTCCATCGAGCACCGTGGGACGTACAAAGTTGCCGGATTCGTAGTTGGCGATGCGCGGATTACGGCCATCCACCACGACCTTGGCGCCTTCGCCAGCGCCTTTTGCGATCAGCGACTCGACCCGCGTCCTGCTCTCCTTGGTGATCACCGGACCCATCTGCACGCCCGCATCCAGCCCGAAACCGACGCGCAGGGAGGCGGCGTTATCAGCGATGGCATCGCGAAACGTCTTCTGCGCCTCGCCCACGGTCACGGCCACGGAAACCGCCAGACAGCGCTGGCCGGCGCAACCGAAGGCGCTGTCGCTGATGATCTGGGTTGCCTGCTGCATATCGGCATCCGGCAGCACGATAACGTGATTCTTGGCGCCACCCTGGCATTGCAACCGCTTGCCGCCTTGCGCGCCGCGGGCATAGATGTACTTAGCGACCGGGGTTGACCCGACAAAGCTGATCGCGCGCACGGTGGGATGGTCCAGGAGAGCGTCCACCGCGGCCTTTCCGCCGTTGACCAGATTCAGCACGCCCGCGGGCAAACCCAGCGCTTCCATCATTTCAAAAGCCTGCTGGTTGCTGAGCGGAACCCGTTCGGAAGGCTTTAGCACGAATGTATTGCCGCAAGCTATGGCATAGGGCAGGAACCAGAACGGGATCATCAGGGGAAAGTTGAAGGCGGTGATGGCGGCGACTACGCCCAGCGGCTGGCGGATCATGGTCTCGTCAATACCGCGGGCCACGTCTTCCAGCATGCGGCCCTGCATCATGGTGGGAATGCCGCACGCCACCTCCACGTTTTCAATCGCGCGCCGCAGCTCGCCCTTGGCTTCGCCCACGGTTTTGCCGTTTTCCAGAGTGATGGTGCGGGCTAAATCCTCAAAGTTTTCTTCCAGCAGGTTTTTGAGCTTGAACAGGTATTGGATACGGTCTTCCGGAGGGGTGCGACGCCATTCCGGAAAAGCCCGGGCGCCGGCCTGTACCGCGGCGTCCACTTCGGCCGCAGTCGAAAGCGGCACCTGACCGATGACCTCATTGGTGGCTGGATTCACCACGTCCCGATGTTCACCGGACGTGGAGGCCCGCCACTCGCCATTGATGTAATTGCGAACGGTAGTCTGGGTAGGTGCTGCGATGCTCATAATCTCGCCTCTGCGAACCTGGGTAGTGACGTTGCTCGCAACGTCTCTTCTCTCAAAGAAAGGCGTCATCCTGAGGACCCCTGGGTCCGAAGGATCTCGCGTGCGGTACAACGGAAACAGCTAAAGGTGACTATCGTCTAGCCGCCGAAAAACAACTGGAGAACGCACAACACGCGCTCATACCGCCTGAACCGCAACCCCACGGGTCTGCAATACCGCTTGCAGTGCCGCTTCCAGCACGCCCAATGCCTCTTCGAACTGCTCGTCGCTAATCACCAGCGGCATCAGCAATCGAATCACGTTGCCATAAGTGCCCGCCGAAAGCACGATCAAGCCGTGCTCATAGCAGTAGCGCACGATGGCTTTCGTCTCCTGGGTTGCCGGCTCGCGCGTATCCCGCGAGCGCACCAGTTCGATTGCCTGCATGGCGCCCAGCCCGCGCACTTCACCAATCTGCAACCACTGTGTTTGCCACTGCTGCGCGCGGCGCGAAAAATGCTCGCCCAGCTCATTGGCGCGGGTGCAGAGATCGCCCTGCTCGAAGGCGTCCAGCGCGGCAAGGGCTGCCTCAACGCACACCGGATTGCCACCAAAGGTGCCGCCCAACCCGCCTTCAGCGGCGGCGTCCATAATATCAGCGCGACCGGTGACCGCGCCCAGGGGCAAGCCGCCACCCAACGACTTGGCGGTAACCAGCAGGTCCGGCTCGATGCCATAGCGTTCACAGGCGAACATCGCGCCGGTGCGGCAAAAACCGCTCTGCACCTCATCGGCGATGAACAGAATGTCGTGCTTACGGCAGATTTCCACCACAATCCGGAAAAACTCCGGCGGTGGAGCGACGAATCCACCTTCGCCCAGCACCGGCTCGGCAATCACTGCCGCCACCGACTCCGCCGCTACTACGCGCTT
>DATGIY010000025.1:0-6622 GCA_035295475.1 Terriglobales bacterium | reverse complement strand
CAGGCTGCGCAATTTCTACCGTGTCAAAAAAAGGCCGCAGGTATTCCGCGAATCGGAGCGCATCTTCAAAGGTGGAAGAAATAATCCTGGCAGCTGGCATGCCCTCTCCTGGAGCCGGTCTGGAGGTGGACGCTTACGTCGGACGAAGCAATTGGCTTAGACGCGCTACGTAGCTGGTCGGGTGGCCCGGCCGCCTTGCAAAAAACTCCCCAGGGGAATCTTCGCGGCCAGAGGGGTCTAGTTTACCTCTTCCGCTGGTCCGGAAACGCGAAAAACGATTTTTATTTTTGCTCAGTGGAAATTTTGCAGCATTTTGGCTGCCACGTTCACACAACCCGTAAGTTCCTGTAGCTGCTGCTGTGTGCGCTGGCGGTCGCCCGCGTCAATGGCCTCGTTTACCCCGGGTATAACGACCGCTGCGTAGCCGGTGTAAACGCCGGGCGCATAGATCGCATGCCGATACCAGGGCCGCGTGGGCAGTCCCTGGGGCAACAAGAACGCCCGCTCCGTCGCCAGCAGCACCTGGTTTAGCTCAGCGTCGTCTCCCTGTGCATTTTTTTGCACTTTGGCGATATCGGCGCCGGCAGCGGACAGGTGCTTAGCAGCTGCCATGGCGGGAGCGAAATCCGGCGTGTCACTGCCAAACTTGGTTTGTGCCTTGGCCTGCGCGGCCTGCAGGTATTCGCCTATCTCCTTGCCATATTCCGCGTAATCATAGGGCAGCACGTCCGCGTCGGCCATGCGCAGGATCTCCAGCCCATAAATGCGCGCCATCTCCTGCTCGTAGACGAAGCTGGGATCGGTAAACCTGGTGAAGTACTCGAAATTATCAAACACCGAGTGATACACGCCGTAGGCGCCGCTGGAACCAATGTCCACGGAAGGAACGCCCAGATGCTGCAGAAAAGCCGTGTAATCGGACCCGCTGCCCAAATCCCCCACCGGCGGACCAGAACTGGAAGCTGCGGGAGGCCGGGTTTGCGAGCCGCTCAAATCGGGAGCATTGGGCTGCTGGGTAGGGCCGGTACGCCTCTCCGGCGCCTTCATCCAGGCGTCGTACACCGTACCCCCTTTCGGACTGGGCACGGCGGTAGCTACTTCCCGAATGAATTGTTTCAGGCTGGGAACGGCCGAGGCCCCAAACTTGTCCCCGGACACGGCCACATCCACGTTGAAATAGGCGACGGCATCGCTCAGCTGGCGCGCATTCTGCTCTGCCCATTCCGTGGACCCTATCAGGCCTTGCTCTTCTCCATCCCAACTCCCCAGCACGATGGTGCGCTTGGGTTTCCAGCCGGCATGCAGCAGCTCACCTAACCCGCGCGCCGCTTCCAGCAACGCGGTGGTGCCGCTGTTCGGATCTACCGCCCCGTACACCCAGGCATCACGGTGATTGCCCGCCACCACCCATTCCTTGGAATCAGCGCTCCCGGGAATGCGGCCAATGACATCCCAGATGGTGCGGTACTGGTAATCCTCCCGCAGGTGCACCCGCACGCGCACCGGACCCGGCCCCACGTGATACGTGAAAGGCAAAGCCCCCTGCCAGTCCCGCGGAGTCACTGGCCCCGCAAGGTGAGCCAGGATGGGCTCGGCATCGCCGTACGAAAGCGGCGTGGTGGGGATCCGCGGCAAAGCCGACGATTTTTCCGGTGGAATGCGCTGCGACTCGGCCAGCGTGGAGGTCGAAGCCACCCCCGGCGTGGTCGGGTCGCCGGCAAATTCGAACATGTAGCCAATGGACCCACGTTGTACGCCGCTGGCCGGGCGCCACGGGCCCTTGGGATAAACGTCGCCCTTAAAGTAGCCGTCATCAATGGGATCGGAGTAAATAATCAGCCCGGCGGCGCCGTGCTCCTGGGCCACATAGGCCTTGACCCCGCGAAAATTCTGACCGTAGCGCGCGATCAAAATCTTGCCGCGCACATCCACGTGCATCTCTTCCAGTTTCTTGAAATCTTCCGGGCGGGCATAGTTGGCGTAAACCACGTCGGCTTCGACGTCGCCAGACGGCGAATATTCGTTGAAAGCCGTAACCACCCGGGGATCGTCCTGAAACCGATCGTCCACAACATGCTCGGGAGTGGGTCCGTGCATCTTGACGCCCGCCGGCGCGACCACATCTACGCTGATCTCCCGTGGATAATTCATCCACACCTTGTATTCGACAATTTCCGTCTCCAGGCCGTCTTTGCGGAACTGCTGGGCAACGTAGTCGGCGGTTTGCTTGTCTTCGGGAGTGCCGGCCATGTGCGGGGCGGCTGTGAGGGTGCGCAAGTGCTCCTCCGCCTGCGCGGGATCAGGCACGGCCAGGAAAAGTTTTTCCCATTTTTGTTCTTCTGCTGGAGCGCGAAACCCGGTAATCGCCTCCGCAGCCGCCACCTTGTTTGCCGCCGCGCGCGCGCTCTGCCCGGCTCGGATTCCGCTAAGTAAAAGAAAACTTGTACTTAAAAGTAGAACACTGGTGGCCCGCCGGTGCATGCTCGCTCCCCGCGCCGTTGCGCAAAGAGCAAAAGCTTACACTACGCCCCCGCCGCGGCGGAACTGCGCCCGCAGTTTTTGCTGAGAAACGCTGAAGTCCTGCCGCTATTTCAATTTCTCCAGCGCTGCCAAGAGCTCGCCAGTCTGCGGCAGATCACTGATGGGATAAACCTTGCTGAACGCGATCTTTCCATCCTTATCCACTAGGAACACGGCGCGTTCACTCACCCCGGCAAACTCGCCTGTATCGCGGAATACGCCAAACTTCTGCGCCACCTCTCCGTGCGGCCAGTAGTCGGCGGCCAGCGCGTATTCCAGCGGGCCAATCTCCTTTTCCCAGGCTGTCGTGCTGTAGATGGAATCCACGCTAATGCCCACGACCTGGGCATCATGGGCGGCAAACTTCGCGAGTTCCGCGTTGTAAGCCGCCATCTGCTTGGCTCAAACTGGCGTCCAGTTGAGCGGATGAAATGCGATCACCACATTCTGCTTGCCTCGGTAATCGCGCAGCCGGAATCTCTGCTTGATGCCGCCAATCAGCGCCGGCAATTCAAACTCCGGCGCTGCCGCCCCAATCTTCAGCGCTGCCATGCCGTCCTCCTGGACGATCTAACTCTATCCCAAGACATTTGCTTGTGGAATGATGTTTGCCTCTACCGTTTAAAGCGAAGCTTCGTCGTAGGGCTCGGCTTCCGCCGTCACTGCTCTGCCCATACTAAATTGGTCTTAGCCGTCGGCGCTTTGAACTTTCCCCCACCTAGCCGCGTACAACAATTCTGCTATCGTTTTTACGTCTTGCGCGTCGGAGACAATATGAGAAAGCTGCTGGCTCTGTTACTAGCTTGCCTGGCCACCCTGGCGGGAGCGCAACAACTGCCGCGTACCGTTCTTCCCGAAAATTACCAGCTCACCTGGACGCCGAACTTCCAGACGGACAAGTTCGACGGCGAGGAGACCATCCGGGTGCAGGTGGCGCAGCCCACTTCTACCATCCCTCTGAATGCGGCGGAAATCACCTTTGGCAAAACTACCGTGTCGCAGAACGGGGCCACCCAAACCGCTCAGGTCTCCACCGATCCCAAGGCGGAAACGGCCACGCTCACCTTGCCTCAGCCGCTGGCGGCAGGCCCGGCGGCTATTCACATTCAATACACCGGAATCCTCAATAACGAACTGCGTGGCTTCTATCTCAGCCAGGTTAATGGCCGCAAGTACGGCGTCACCCAGTTCGAGCCGGCTGACGCCCGCCGCGCCTATCCTTCCTTCGACCAGCCTGACATGAAGGCCACTTTTGACCTCACCGTGGTCGTGGACAAGGACGATATGGCCATCTCCAATGGCAAGATCGTCTCCGACACCCCCGACCCAGGCGCCGATAAGCACACCGTCAAGTTTGCGACTACGCCCAAGATGTCTTCCTATCTGCTGGCCCTGGTGGTTGGCGAATTCCAATGCGAAGCTGGCGAATCCGATGGCATTCCCATTCGCGTCTGCGGCACGCCCGAGCAGAAAGGACGCGGCCACTTCGCCCTGCAGGCGGCGGAATACGCCCTGCACTATTACGACAGCTATTTCGGCATCAAGTATCCCTACGGCAAGCTCGACATCATTGGCGTGCCCGACTTCTCCGCCGGCGCCATGGAGAATACCGCCTGCATCATCGGGCGCGATCTGCTTTACTTTGTCGATCCCAAGAGCTCGTCATACTTCCTGCAAAAAGTTGTAGCCCAGGATGGCGTGGCGCACGAGATGGCGCATCAGTGGTTCGGCGACCTGGTCACCATGAAGTGGTGGGACGACCTCTGGCTCAACGAAGGCTTTGCCACTTGGATGTCCGCCAAGCCCATTTCCGCCTGGAAGCCGGAGTGGAACCTGGCTACTGACGACGTGCAATCAGCCGCCCAAGCCATGGCCGTGGATTCTCTGAGCTCGACTCATCCAATCCATCAGGACGTGGAAACCCCCGCTCAGGCCTTGGAACTGGCCGACGTCATCTCCTACAACAAGACCGCGGCGGTGCTGCGCATGGTGGAAGGCTATGTTGGCCCGGATCTCTTTCGCAAAGGGGTGAACGCCTATCTGGCTAAGCACGCCTATGGCAATGCCACCGCCCCTGATTTCTGGAACAGCATTGCCTTGGCCGCCAAAAAACCCGCGGACAAGGTGATGTCCAGTTTCGTCATGCAGCCCGGCGTGCCCCTGGTCTCGGTCTCCGCCTCCTGTGAGAATGGCAATAGCAGGGTTGAGCTCAGCCAGTCTCGCTATTTCTACAATCGCGAATTGCTTACCGCCGGCAGTAGCGAACTCTGGCAGATTCCTGTCTGCCTCAAACTGGGCAATCGCGAGAAATGCGAACTCCTTACCCGCAAATCACAAACCGTGGAGATGACCGGCTGCGGCCCGGTTTATGGCAATGCCGGCGCCCGCGGCTACTACCGTTCCGCTTACGATGCGGAAGACTTGCGCCGGCTCGCCGCCTCCGCGGAGCAACAGCTCTCTCCACCCGAACGCGTGCAACTCGTCCAGGATGCTTGGTCGGAGGTGCGCGTAAGCCGCGCTCCGGCCGGAGCATACCTGTCTCTCGCGGAGTTTCTCAAAAGCGATCCCACGCGTGCGGTGATGGATCAGATCAGCCAGGAACTCGGCTACATTGACGAGCACCTCGTAGCCGCCGCCGATCGTTCTTCCTACCAGGCCTGGGTGCGCCGCACCTTTGCCCCCGTGGGCGCGCAGCTGGGTTGGACGCCCCAACCCAACGACAGCGCGGAACAGCGCGCCCGCCGCGCCGACCTGCTCCGCCTGGTAGGCGGCGTGGGCCACGATCCTCAGTTGCTCGTCTTCTCCCGCCAGCTTGCTGAGAAGGCGCTGCACGGAGAGGCGGTGGACCCCACGCTGATTTACCCCGCTTTGGCCATTGCCGCGCGTAATGGTGATGCCGCGCTCTACGAGGCTGTCCAGAAACGCGCCCAGGCGGCAACTTCTCCGGAAGAGTCTTTCCGCTATCTGCAGACTCTGGCTCAGTTTCGCGCGCCCGACCTGGTCGAGCGTACCTTGAACTATGCCGTTTCCTCCCAGGTGCGATCCCAGGATGCTCCCTTCCTCTTGGGCACGCTCCTGGGAAACAAGGATACGCAGGATCAGGCCTGGGATTGGATCCGCCAGCACTGGCCGCAGGTCGAGGCCAAAATCACCAACTTCTCCACCGGCTCGATAGTCAATGCGGCCGCCGGCTTCTGCGACGCCACCCACAAGCAGCAGGTGCAGGACTTCTTCGCCCAGCACCCGATTCCCTCGGCGCAGCGGACCCTGCAGCAGTCGCTGGAGTTCATCGGCAACTGCATCGATCTCAAATCGCAGCAGGAACCGAACTTGGCCACATGGTTGCACCAGCAGGCCGGCGCGAGCGAAGCTCAGTAGACGTTGATTCGGAAGCGCCCGGCTTTAGCCGGGCGAATTGCGCATTCGATGATTCCCCGCGCGACCCGAGCCCCGCGAGGGAGCGCCCAGCCTGTTCGGGCCATGCCGGGTTGTTCTGGCGACGGCGGCGTGTTCGGGGCGACGGCGACCTGTCCGACGGCGGCCTTCGGTAGCGCCCGGCTTCAGCCGGGCGAATTGTGCATTTAGCGATTAACTGCGCGACCCGAGCCTTGCGAGGGAGCGCGCCGGCCCTTCAACATCGTTTGAGTGGGCCACCGGCGATCGCCAGTCTGAACGGGCGCACGTGACGCCTTACGCTGGAAGCGATCACGGCCTATTCGGGCGACGCCGGCCTCTTTCGGAAGCGCCCGGCTTTAGCCAGGCGATTTGCTCATTCGGCGATTCCCCAGCGCGACTCGAGCCCCGCGAGGGAGCGCGCGGGCCTGTTCGGGCAATGCCGGGTTGTTCTGGCGACGGCGGCGTGTTCGGGGCGACGGCGACCTGTCCGACGGCGGCCTCTTTCGGAAGCGCCCGGCTTTAGCCGGGCGAATTGCGCATTCGGCGATTCCCCGGCGCGACCCGAGCCGTGCGAGGGAGCGCGCCGGCCCTTCAACATCGTTTGAGTGGGCCACCGGCGATCGCCAGTCTGAACGGGCGCACGTGACGCCTTACGCTGGAAGCGATCACGGCCTATTCGGGCGACGCCGGCCTCTTTCGGAAGCGC
>DATGIY010000024.1:0-3261 GCA_035295475.1 Terriglobales bacterium | reverse complement strand
GATTAAGTATTGCGAGTGCGGCCAGCACGACTCCGGCCCACAGTGCAAGTGCACGAGGACGGCAGCGCCGCATCAGCAACAAGAATGCACCCGCCCATACCAGGTAAATGCCTAAAGGGAACACCAGGCTGAGGTACTTATCCCCGGAGACCGGGTCCGGACTTACCAGGTAGGTGAGGGGTCCATAGGTCCAAAACAGATCGCGGCCCATCACCATACCATCGGCGTGAGCCATGTTGAAGCCGATCATGGAGCCGGGATCGGCTCCTGGCCTCAGTGCCGCAGGGGCAGGTGGGAAGACAAGCAGGATCAGATACAGGGCCAGCACCCAGGAGGCAAATTGGCCAGCCGCGGACTGCAGCCATAAGGAACGGGGCGGCGCCGCGGTTGGTTCGGCTCCGCCGGGTCCCGTCGCTGGGCATTGCGCCTGCCCCACCTTCATGCGCAGTCGTCGTATGGGAAAAAAGAATGCATCTGAGCTATTCAGTTCGCCAATCTTACAACAAGCACTGTTTCGATTGCAGCTGATCTGGTCTGTCGTTACGCCGGTCGCCTGGTGGGCTGATTGGCCCTTTCGTCCGCGCCTGGATCAAGGCGCTCTTTCGTATAAAATACGGCTAACCCATCCAGGAATTGAGGGCGCATCACACTGGCGTGAGCAGAGATTCCAAGATCAAGGTCGGCATTGCGGGCATCGGTTTCGGGCAGGCTGTCCTGGCGCCCGCTTTCGCCTTGCAGCCCTGCTGCGAGGTAAAGGCAATTTGTGCTTCCAGCGAAGAGCGCGCGCGGGCCGTGGCGCAGAAGCTGGGAATCGAAAATGCCTATGGAGATTGGCGCCGCCTCTGCGATGATCCGCAGCTGAACGCCCTAGCCATCGCAACCCCTCCTCCACTTCAGCCGGAGATCGCCATAGCTGCTTTCAATGCGGGAAAGGCCGTGTTCTGCGAAAAGCCCCTGGCGACATCGCTCCGGCACGCCCTGGCTATGGTCAAGGCCGCACGCATATCCGGGCGTGCCAACATGGTTGATTTTGAATTTCCCGAGATTCCCGCTTGGCAGCAGGCGCGTCTGCTTCTTCAACAGGGTGCTTTGGGCAGAATCCGCCAGGCAACGGTAAATTGGAGCGTGGAAACATACGCTATCGCCAAGCGCATTGTGTCCTGGAAGACGCAGCGCGAGGAAGGTGGCGGGATTATGTACCTGTTTGTCTCTCACGTGCTCCACTATGTCGAGTTTTTGCTGGGCTCTATTCATCAGCTTTCGTGCCGCATGTTTCCCACCGCCTCCGCGAGCGATGCGCTGGGCGAGACGTTTGTCACCCTGTCCGTTGTTGCCGGGTCCGGCGTGCCGGTAGCCGTATCGGTAAGCACCGCTGCCTTTTTGGGCAGCGGCCACTCCCTCGAGATATACGGGGATGAAGGAACGCTTATACTGCGCAACCCCACTTCTGATTACATCAGCGGGTTCCAGTTATTTTTTGCAGCGCGTGGAGCAAAGCAGCTTGAGCAGATTTCCGGCAGTCCGCCTCTGCCGGGTGAAGCATTGTCCGATGGCCGCATACAAGCCGTCGGTAAGCTGGCCGGCCGGTTTCTCGATTGGATCGAGTCGGGGAAGCCCGCTTGCCCCAGTTTTCGCCAGGGTCTGAGAGTGCAGGCGTTGCTGGAACTCGCTTACGAATCGCACATGGAGCGCAAGTGGGTGAACTGCGAACAGCGTGATGAGCAGCTATGATGGCCACGCGGTTAGAAACCGCAGGGCTATGAATCTTGACATCGTTATTCCCGTTTACAACGAGGGAGCGAACATCACCCGCGTGCTGGACGCGCTTCGTGCGTCGGTGCGCACACCATTTCGTATTCTGATCTGCTATGACCGCGACGACGACAACACCTTGCCGGTCCTGGCGCAGTATCCGGCCGGACTGGAACTGCACCTTGTCCGCAACCGCGGACAAGGGCCCCACGGCGCCATCACCTCGGGCTTTGCGGAAAGCAGCGCCCCCGCCGTCGTTGTTTATCCTGCCGACGACATTCACAATGCCGGCATGCTCGATGCCATGGTTGACAAATATGAGGCTGGATGCGACATAGTAGCCGCGAGCCGATTCATCCCCGGCGGCTGCATGGAGAGGTGCCCCTGGCTCAAATCAGTTCTAGTGCGGGCTTCTGCTTTCACCTTGTATCATCTGGCGAGAATTCCGACCCATGATGCCAGCAACGGGTTCCGCCTGTTCTCTCGACGGACAATCGAACAGATTCCCATCGAATCCACCATGGGTTTTACCTACAGTCTTGAGCTCTTGGTGAAAGCCCATCGTCTCGGCTGGAAAATTGGCGAAGTGCCGGCACGCTGGTTTGAGAGGAGCGCGGGAAGCAGCCGCTTTCGGGTGCTGCGCTGGCTTCCCGCCTATCTGCGGTGGTACTTCTACGCTTTTGCTACTACCTTTTTCCGCCGCGGCCCACAATCAATCGTCCTGCGCCAGCCCTGCCCGGCGACGCCGGAGCCGTGCGCGAGATTCGAACCCAAAGTTCCTAGCCCCTAACGACCTGAACGGTGCTCGCATACCACCCGCGGTGCAGGCAAAGGCACGATGAATTTACCCTGGTATCCTAAGGCCCGCAGGTTGGAGATAAGTTCGTCGGCGATGTGCCATGACAGCAGCAAGGCATATTCCGGCTGCTCGGCGTAAAGCTTGGATTCCTCCAGCACGGGTACGAGGGTCCCGGGAAGATAGTGTCCGATCTTGTATGAGCCTTTGATCTCAACCACGCAATCCAGGATGCCGTCGTCCAAACCCACATAGTTGACCAGCGTGCTCGCCCGGCTGGGCGCGCTGATGCCATAGATGTGCTGGCCATCGCCCTTGATGGTTTTGAGCAGCGCCAGCAGCTCCAGCTTGGAATTCACGATCCGGTGCCGAAATGCCTCTAACCGGGCAGGTGTAATTGCCTGCGCCTCCGACGCCAATGTGGCGGCAATGCTCTCCCGGACGTCGTATTTACCCCGGCGCGCGGAGTAGACGCGGATGGAGCCACCATGGGTGGGAATCCGGCGGGCATGAATCACCTCCATGCCGTGCATCGCCAGAAGATTGCGGATGCTGGTCAACGTGTAGTAACGCAGATGTTCGTGGTAGATGGTGTCGTATTGCAGAGTCTCCAGCAGCGACACAAAATAATGAGACTCGGAAATGAAAATCCCGTCTTCCTGCAGCAGCTCCAGGAGCGACTCGACAATTTCGTGAATGTCTTCGATGTGGGC
>DATGIY010000023.1:0-5392 GCA_035295475.1 Terriglobales bacterium | reverse complement strand
GCCAGGTCTGGCCGCAGTTCTGGTTCAGCTTGCGGTGCATGCCCCAGCCAGAGATGCTGTCGTCGAAACCCTTATAACCGCTGCCTACCACGGCATCCTGGCCATGTTCGAGTCCGGCGGCATAGAAGGAGTCCAGATAAGATTGCCCCCAGTCATTGGCATCAGCGGTATTGACATTGACCCAGCTGAAGCCCCCGTTGGTTTGCGGGGCCTGAAAGGCAACGGCGTTGCGGAAAATGAACACAGGATTCCCCTGCGTTTGGCGCCGCACCGCGTTCCAGTCCACGGAATACAGTTCCAGGCCGAAGAAGAAGATCGCCGGGCGTCCATTCACGTGAATATAAGCGGACGACTGCGCATAATGAGCCAGGATGTAGTTGACATCGGCCACAACCTGCTGCGTCACATCGCATCCCGGAGTTTGCGCGCACAACTGAGGTCCTCCGCCAGCATCCTCCATGATGGCGAACTGAAATCCACCCCGCGCCTGCGTGTCCTGCATGACCGCCGCTGCGGCGGAATTTTCATGGGCGTGACTGGAGTCGGTGCCATACCAGTCAACGATGGCGCCCTGGATGCCCCGGCTCTGCATGTCGTCCAGTTGCTTGTGCACCTGACTGGGATCGGCGGAGTCATAGCCCACATTCATGTGATTGGGCTGCCCAAACCAGACCATCAGGTGAGCCCAGATGGGAGTGCTGGGGGGAATCTGGAGGGCGCTGCGTAGGGAAACTTTGCTCACGTTGCCGGCGCCGGCATTGCCGTTTTGCTGCGCCACAAAAGAGTCGGCGGCGCTGGTGTTGTTGCCCAGAGCTGATTGCGGGCTAGCGGGGCTGGGCTGGGTGAGCGAGCTGGCTTGCGGCGTCATCGAGCCACCGCCGCAGGCTGCGAGTCCCAGGGTTAGGGCGGCCAGCAGCAGCAGGCTACCCTTGCAAAAATACGACACGTCTCCCCCTTTGCGGGCTGAATGTTTTCGGGGGAAACGAAGGCCCTGCGAGTATCAGGAATGCCCGGCTTTGCCCGGCCTGGCATTTACTTGCCTTAAATTAACTTGATAGTAAACAGGGGCGGCGGCCTTGCCAGTCGGCCAAAGGCAGCATTCTTAAGCGGTTTTTGCCTTAGAAGGGATCAGAGGTGGACCTTAGAAAAGCTGGTGCGGGGTGGCGCTCGCCACTTCTTAGGAGCGAGTTTGAGCCGCTACATCCAGGGTGCGGTGCGGGCGGAAACCGCGCGCGCCAGGGCGGAGCGGGTGGAAACCCAGGTGGGGAGCCGGCGGAAGCGGCGCAGAGGTTCCAGGGCGCGAGTGCGCTGGTGGACGTCGAAGGCACGCAGGTACTGGCGGACAATCTGCGGCATGGTCATGCGCATGGCGGCGGAAAAATTCTGTTCCGCCATTTGCCGCTGCCGTTCGGGCGATTGCAGCAGGTCGATGAGTTGCTCAGCCAGGCTTTGGCTGTTGCCAGTGTCATAGAACGAGATGGCGAGATTTTCGTTTTCCGCCATTTCCCGGAAATCGGTGATATCGGCGGAAACGATGGGTAATCCATAGGCGGCGGCCAGGTGGGCGACCCCGCTGGAGCCGGCGGCAGAGGAGTAAGGCATGACCGCCATCGTCGCCGTCTGGAAAATTTCCCCGATCCCGTTTTCCGGAACATATCCGGTAAAAACGATGCGGGGATTGTCCTGGTATTTCTGGGCCACGGAAGCCACGTAGCCCGGAGTCTTAGGATGGTCGCCGCCGCCAATTACCAGCTGCGCGCTGGGCACGGCTTCCGCCACCAGAGCAAAAGCTTCCAGAAGGTGTTCCAGGCGTTTGTAAGTTCCCCATTTGCCGAAAGCCAGGATGCGTTGTACGGGGCCGTTACGGCGGCGGAAGTCGGGATATTCCGGCCGGCTGGAGAGGATGCCGTGCATGCGCACGTGAACATGCGCCCCGCGATATTTTTCGCGCAAAGTGCGGCGGTAAGCCGGCAGCAGCACGGAGATGGAATTGGACATCAGCACGAGACGGGTAGCCACGTAGCCGGCGAGGCGGTAAGTGCGCGGAAAACGAACCCCCGCATCCTTCAGCGAGACGTAATCGATTACCTGGTGCAGGGTGACGTGGGTGTAGTAACCGCTCATGCGGGCCAGGGCCGGGATGCAGATGCCGGCAAAGGCGGGCAAGGGCTGGTCTCCATAGCTGGAGAAGCCCAGGTTGAACCACACCACGTCGGGCTTAAGATCGCGAATATGGCCGAGAATGCGCCGGGCATTGGAAAGCGCATTGAAGCGCCAGCAGCGAATCACGCTGTAATCTTCCAGTTCGGGTTCCGGCGTCTCCAGTTCGTCGGCCAGGATGGTGAGGCTGAGCAGCGGATTTTGCTGCAGCTCGTGGGCGATGTGGAACCCATACTCCGCCAGTCCTTTGCGGCTGGGCGGGAAAGTTGTGACCAGGCAAATATTCATCAAGAACCCAGTTTGAGGAGCGAGTCCAGCGACAAGCGTCCCAAAAGTGAAAAATAGTCCAGCGCCACCTTCAGGCTGGCCTTGCTCTTGCCCGTCTGGCGCAAACCGAAGTGAAAGGGAATCTCCGCGGCAGTGCGGACCCGTCCTCGCACCAGGATTTCCAGCAGGATCTTGAAGCCCTGCGAGTGCAGGGGAATGCCGCCAATGCAGTTGCGGCGCACAATAAAGAACCCGGAAAGCGGATCCTTGACGCGAATATTGTGTTTCTGCAGCGGAACGGTCACCCAGGTGCCCAGTAGCGAGACCAGGCGGCGAACCGGGTTCCAGCCGCGCGTAATGCCATCTTCGGCAATGTAGCGGCTGGCTACCGCGACGTCGTATCCGTGTTGCATGGCCTTGAACAGCTCGGGCAGCAGCTCGGGCGGATGCTGCAGATCGGCATCCATGACTCCCAGCAAGTCGGCGTCCGTGTGCTGCCAGCCATAAATCACGGCGCCGGCCAAACCTCGCGCCCCTTTGCGAACCAGCAACTTGATGCGCGAGTCCTGGGCGGCAATCTCCTGCACCACCTGTTCCGTGCCGTCGCGGCTGTCGTCGTCCACGACGGTGATGTCGTAATTAACGCCCAGGGAATCAAGGCTGGCGCGCGCGCGGTGCAGTACCGCGGCAATATTGCCAGCTTCGTTTAACGTGGGGATGACCAGGCCCAATTTCTCCGACCGCTCCATGACAAACACCCGTAATGGCTCAGTTTGCTTCCGATACTTAGGATGGAGCAGATGGGAGAGGATGTTGGCTGGAGCTGCTGGTGAAAATCGGTGTGTGTGCGATGTGATTTTTGGGAAGGAGAGTAGCTGAATTCCAATTTACGTACCCAACAGGACTAAGCGGAAAGGTGGACGTCCTGATTGAGCGGCGGTTGCCACTGCGGAACCGGCGTGAGAGTCGCCTGCTGAAAGAGCTCCAGCACCTTCTGTTTTGCCGCAGCAAGCGGGAGCGGAGGCACCACCGTCATGCCGGTTATTTTCGCCAGTGACAGGTAGGTTTGGCGGCAGCGCCGCGAGAACTCCAGGGGATATTCGGGCTTTCGCGCGCAAGCTTCTTCGGGGTCGGCATCAATCAGGTAGGCGACATCGGGTCGCGGAACCAGGGCGGCGACACAGCGCAGAAAACCCCGGGACAACGATTTCTGCAGCGGGAGATTGGCTAACTCGTCATAGATATAGCGGTCAAAGACGATGACGGTGGCGGGTGAGTGGCGCGCGCGCGTCACCACGTAGCGCAGGTGCAGAGCGTCGAGCAGGTAGAGCGCGCAGCGTAACAGGCTCAGATACCAGGAGCGCACATTTTTGTCGCGCCGCTGCACGGGTTTTCCCGGCGCACCCACGCCTTTCTCACTCTTGAAGACGCGATGTGTAAAGCCTTCGCGAAAACGCGAGAGGACGACAACATTGTCCCAGAAAGCCAACTGCAGCACGTTGTAACCGGCGGAGCGCAGGCGGTCGCACAGGTGTTCGATCTGCGTGCTTTTGCCGGCGCCGTCGATACCAGAAAAACTGACCAGCAGCGGCGAGGCAGTAGCGGAGGTGAAATCACCTGTGGCGGTTCGCGCGGGCATCTATTTGGCTCCCGGCGGGCGGCTGGGGCTGCTGCGCGACAGAGCATAAACTGTGCCGAGGGCCACGGCGCCTCCGGCAATGGCGCCCAGCTTGATCAGGAAAGAGCGCACCTGATGCTGCTTGGCGGGAGCGATAGCCATGCCGGCCGGTTTGGATCCGGCGCCGCCAGCTGTAGGCGCGGCCTGCGCGGCCCCAGCTCCGGCGGGAGCCTGCTCGGGTTGCTGCGGAGGCTTTTGCCCCTGATTCTGATTTTGCGGCGAATTGCCGTTGGGCGACGCCGCTTGCGCGCCGGGCGCATTGGGCAGTTCTGCATCCTTAGCGGGGGATGCTGTCGAGGGCGGCGGCGCGGTTTGTGTCTGCGCTGCCAGCAGCTCCGGCAGACCGCACAGCGCCAGGGCCAGCGTGAGACTTACAATGGGCGTGCTACGCTTCTTTGGCCATCGCATCGAACTGCTCTCCTTGGTTCAGGCTGCGGCTTCGGTGGACACGTCTCCAGTGGAGTTGTCAGGGGATGCGGTGACGTGCAATCCCCATTCCGGGTAGTCCCTCATGGTATTGGGCAGGAAGCCGCTGAAGCTGCGCACTGCATCGGTGGCGGTCTCGTAAATTTCGAACAGGCGGTCGGCGCGAGTGAGTTCCAGAACCACCGCGGCCTGCGGGGAAAGAGCGGCCAGCTTCAGGTCGCCGTCATGCTTCATGACCTCCGCCATGCACTGCATCAACATATCCACGCCGGCGGCATCCATTCGCCGCACAGCGGAGAAATCGAAGACGATTTGCGGCCGGTCGGAGCGCAGGAAGGGCTGCACTTCGCGTAAGAATTCCCGGGTCTGCTGCAGATTGATTCTTTCCGGCATGCGCTTCACGATCACTGGTCTACTCGTTCCCATATCTCCTCACTACGGCGAAGTCGCCGGCGAAGGGCGGCGTTTGATTGGATGCCGAAACCGGCTCGGATGAGGGCTCAAGGCTGGGAGCCTGACCCAGCGCCCCGTTGAGCCCGTCCGCCGGGCGAGCGAGCGGCGCCGATGTTCGCCGGCCGCCCGCCAGCAGCCCGCGCATGGCCTGAGTGGGCAGATAGGTGACCAGCGAGGCGGCAGTCTTCATGGTTCTCCAGGAAGCCGAACTGGCCACGGTTCCCAGTAAACGGGGATCGGAAATTTCAACCTCGGTGTTGCGCCGCAGGTGGGCAACAGCGCCAAAACCCAGAATGGTATGCGAGGCGTCCAAGCTTGATCCCACGTAGGTGTATGGCAAGACGGTGGTGTCCTCCAGTACGGTGCCGCAGTCCACTTCCGCGTGGTGCTCCACCACACTGCAGCGGG
>DATGIY010000022.1:0-7495 GCA_035295475.1 Terriglobales bacterium | reverse complement strand
CCTCAAGAAACTCACTGCGTACGACCTGGTCGGCTACCACAGGCTCGATGGATTCTTCAATACTATCCACGCACAACCCAAGTGAATCGGCGATCATGCCCGCCGATTCGGGCAAGCCATGGTGTTTGATAACGCCGGCGTGCACCTGGGCGTCAAACTGCTCAGTTGTCATGCCAACGCCGACTTTTTTCTGCAAGGGTAGGCGGCGGCGCGAGGCGTCTACCACCCGCCGCACTTTTACGCGGTGTACTTCCTGGCAGGCAGTGGATAGCGTAAGCACCAGCTTGTCCATGGCGAAGCCGGGGTTGACGCCCGTGCCCAGCAGCGCGACTCGATGTTCCCGCGCGGCGCGATCCAACTGGCGAGACAGTTCAGGATGCTTGCGCAAGGGATAAGCCAGTTCCTCGCACGTGGAAACCACGTGGCTTCCAGCCTGCAGACAGCCGAGCAACTGATCGCTGACCTGAGTGAGATACGACGACGTCGTGTGCACGACCACGTGCGCGCCGGCGCGCAACACATCCCGGGCTTCCCCGCCAATGACTACGCCCAGATCCCTTTCCGACCCGACAAGGCGCCCCAGATCCTTGCCCACTTTCTCCGGGTCCAGATCGATAGCGCCTACGATCTCAATTTCCGGCTTTTGCAGCATCAAGCGCACAATGCCGGCGCCGATGGGCCCCACTCCGTATTGAATGACGCGGATCTTATGAGTAGCCAAGAAGACCTCCCGCACCGGGACCAGATAGTTCTGGCAAAAACGCCATATTACATGATCGCGAGAGGCCGTTCAGTGATCATGAGTCGAAGTTTCCAGCCTTCGGCTCGCGGGGGCGCGATTGACGCTGACTAGAGGTGGACGCGACGCATGCCTTCCATGGGGTAGCGTTCCCCGGCTGCGATCCCCTGCGGCACCATCTTTTCGATGCGGGCCAGGTCTTCGGAACTTAAGCGGACCTGCACCGCGGCAATATTTTCTTCCAGGTATTTCTGCCGCTTAGTCCCAGGGATCGGGACGATATCATCGCCTTTCGCCAGCAGCCAGGCCAGCGCCAGCTGAGCAGGAGTGCACTGCTTCTCCTTGGCCATGCTCTCGACCCGTTTAGCCAGTTCCAGGTTGCGTTTTAGGTTCTGCTCCTCGAAGCGCGGGTTATAGCGTCGCCAATCATTGGGAGCGAGATCGTTCAGGCTTTGAATCTTGCCCGTCAGGAACCCTCGTCCCAAGGGACTGTAGGAGACAAAGGTGATACCCAGTTCGCGGCAAGTGGGAATAACGTCCGCTTCCGGATCGCGGGTCCACAGCGAGTACTCGGTTTGCAGCGCGGCAATCGGATGTACCTTGTGAGCGCGGCGAATTGTTTGCGGCGCGGCTTCCGAAAGGCCCAAATAGCGTACTTTGCCCTGCTGAACCAGGCGGGCCATAGCGCCCACTGTGTCCTCAATAGGTACTCTGGGATCCACCCGGTGCTGATAGTAAAGGTCAATGGTGTCCAAACGCAGGCGTTTCAGGCTGGCTTCGCAAGCCTGTTGCACGTATTCCGGACTGCCATTGATCTCGGCCCAGGCTCCATCGGGAGTGCGCACGTTGCCAAACTTGGTGGCCAGGACCGCCTTTTCCCGCCGGTCGCGGATAGCGTTGCCGACCAGTTCTTCGTTGTGGCCCATTCCGTAAGCGTCGGCAGTGTCGACGAAATTCAGCCCGAGCTCCAGCGCGCGGTGAATCACGTCGATTGATTCCTGGTCGTTACGCGGACCATAGAATTCCGACATTCCCATGCATCCCAATCCGATGGCGGAGATCATGACCGGGGTACGGCCCAGGCGGCGATATTGCATAGCGGTTAGTCCTTTTGTGCTCATGTGTTCTCCGTGCTGACGGTTATGATGTCCAGCAAACTGCTTGCGCCACAAACTTTCGCCAAGGCGAAAAGTCCGCGGCTGCCCTATTCGTTTATCCGGCCGGCAACGAAAATTTTGCGTACCTCGCCACGCGGACTGAGCACGATTACGTCAGCATCGGCTCCGCGTGCCAGAACGCCTTTTCCCGTAATCCCGACCACGCTGGCGGGATTGGCGCTGGCCAGGCGAACAGCGTCCGACAAATTCCAGCCGGCAAATTGCATGACGTTGCGCACCGCTTGATCCAGCCGTAGTACACTCCCCGCCAGCCTGCCCTCGGAAGTGCATCGATTCCCCCGGACTTCGACTTCAAACGATCCCAGGCGGTAGCGGCCGTCCGGCATGCCGGTGGCGCTGATCGCATCCGTAATCAGGACGGCTGCTTCTGCCCCTTTGGCCCGTAAGAACAGTTGGACGACAGTAGGGTCGAGGTGGATGCCATCGGCAATAATGTCGGCGGTAATCCGCGAATCCGTCAGCACCGCTCCCAGAATTCCGGGCTGACGATGATCCAGAGGTCGCATGGCGTTGAAGGTATGCGTCGCATGGTGCGCGCCGGCGGCGATAGCAGCGCGCGCTATTTCCAGGCTGGAATCGGAGTGACCGAGACTGCAGCAGACGCCGCGTCGAGCAGCCTCGGCGATCACTTCCAGGGCTCCTTCTACCTCGGGAGCGATGGTCATCATCTTTATATGGCCACGGGCCGCCTGCCAGAAGCGTTCGAAGCGGGCCAGCGTAGGGGGGACGAGGTACTCTGGCGGATGCACGCCACGCCGCGCGTGACTGATGAACGGACCCTCCAGGTGAATGCCTAGAGGCCGCGCTTTGACTCCTTGTCCTGAGGGAGCAGCACTCTCAATAGCATTCGCCAGCCCTTCCAGAGCGCGCAAAATCTGTTCTTCGGGAGCGGTTACGGTGGTGGGCAGGTACCCAGAGACTCCATGCTCCGCGAGAAATAATTCCAGCCGGCTAAGACCTTCGGCGTTGGCTTGCATAACGTCGTGGCCGGCCCCGCCGTGGATGTGAATGTCAAGATAGGCGGGAGCCAGCACGCCATCGGGAAAATCGAAGCAGCGGCAGCCGGCGGGAAGCTCTCGCGCCGAGCGCGAGCTGACCTCAGCGATTACCTCGCCGTCCAGCAACAGCAGCGGGTGTTCAATGCGCTCCCGGGGCGTAAGCAAGGCGGCAGCTGTGATAGCAATCATCGGATCAGCGGGCCATTGTAACGGAAGGAGTCAGGTGAGCGCAGTCCAGCACGAAACAACCAGGCCTGATTCAGTGTGCCGCCACGGCCGCGCCCTTCTGCCGGGGCTTGCGCATGAGCAAGATCATAGGGGTGACAACGAGGAACAGAATGCCCAACAGGAAGAAAGCGGAGTTGAAGGAAATGATGGATGACTCCTGGGCGATCATGCCGAAGATGGCGGCGTAAGCCTGATGGGTAGCAGTGGCGAAATCCATTCCTTTAGCCATGAACCCGGCGCGAGCGGCATTCAGCATCTGCTGCGTAGCCATGTCATAGCCGGTAACGTGCGCTCCCAGGACGTTGATGTGGGTCTGCGTGTCGCGGGCCACGATGGTGGTGGCGCCGGCAATGCCTACGCTGCCTCCGATGTTACGCATGACATTGAAGATGCTGGTCGCATTGCCCATCTTCTCTTTGGAGATGGGATCGTGGGTGGCGGTAGTCAGGGGAACGAAAATGAAGCCCAGCGCGAAACCCTGGATGAATTGCGGCCAGGCAATATCCCAATAACCGACATTCAAATTCAAGTGCGACAGGGCATACATGCTGAAAGCAGCGCCTAGCAGGCCGCCGGTAAGCAGCTTGCGGGCTTCAAACTTCGACAATAAGGCGCCCACAATGGGCATGGCAATAAAAGACCCGAGGCCACGAGGCAGCATGGCCAATCCGGCATTCATGGCGGGATAGCCGAGCAACGTCTGCAGCAGAATGGGAATCAGCACCATGCTGCCATACAGGCCGAAGCCTAGCGTGGTCATGAGAAAGACACCGGTGGAGTAGGTGCGTACGCGGAATACTCGTAAGTCAACCACAGGGTGCCAATCCAACAATTCGTGGACCACGAAGAGCGTCAGGCCCACTCCCGCCACAATAGCCAGGATAAGAATGAAATGGGAGCTGAACCAGTCGTCCTCCTGGCCTTTGTCGAGCATTACCTGCAACGCGCCAATGCCCACCGCCAGAAAACCGATTCCCCAGTAATCCACGCCGCCTGCCCGCCGCTTGATGTACGCGGGATCGAAAATAAACAGCTTGGACATGATCAGGCCGGCGATGCCTACCGGCAGGTTGATGTAGAAAATCCAGCGCCAACTGTAGCTGTCAGTGATCCAGCCTCCCATGACAGGGCCGAGCATAGGGGCGACGACGATCCCCAATCCCCAGAAGGCCATCGCTTTCCCGCGTTCTTCAGGCGGAAATGCTTCCAGCATGATCGCCTGAGAGAGGGGCTGCAGGCCGCCACCGCAAGCTCCCTGCACCACGCGAAAGATAATCAAAAAGGGAAGGCTGGGGGCCATGCCGCACAGCACGGACGCGATAGTGAAACCGGTGATCGAGGTCATCAGCACGCGCTTGCGCCCGAAGTGATTGGAAAGCCAGCCGGTGAGCGGCAAGATGATGGCGTTGGCCACCAGGTACGAGGTCAGTACCCAGGTGGCTTCGTCCACCGTAGCGGACAGATTCCCCGCAATGTGCGGCAGCGAGACGTTCACCACGGTCGTGTCCAGCACCTCCATGAAGGTGCCGAGCATGACCGCGACCGAGATCAGCCAGGGATTGACTACGGGCTGGCCGCGGGAGGATTCGCTGTCGTGGTTGGCCATGCGCTACTTCGTCAATACGGTGGGAACCACAGACATTCCCGGCCGCAGCAGGTGATTGGGATCCTGTCCCTTCTCGAAGACAATCTTTACCGGCACGCGCTGCACAACTTTGACGTAGTTGCCAGTGGCGTTTTCTGGCGGCAACAGGCTGAAGCGGGCGCCAGTGGCCCCGCCAATGCTATCCACGTGGCCGTTATATGTGCGGCCGTAGGCGTCCACCTCGATTTTGGCGGACTGGCCGGGATGCATGTTGCGCAGTTGGGTTTCCTTGAAGTTGGCCACTACCCAGACGTCTTCCAGATTGACCAGCGCCAGCACCGGTTGCCCGGGCTGGATGACTTCACCCGGCTCCACCGTCTTCTTGCTGACCACGCCGGTAACGGGTGCGCGAATTACCGTGTACTGCAGGTTGAGTTCGGATTGCTGTAGCGCGGTTTTCAGCCTGGCCACATTGGCCTCGGCGGCACCGGCCTTGGCACGGGTGATGGCCAGCTGCTGCGGCGCAGTTTGCGCGCCCTGCACCATGGCCTGGGCTTGCGCTACGTGGCTCTGGGCACTGGCGACGGCGGCGCGACTGGCGTCCACCGCCGCTGCAGCCTGGTTTTCCGTGGTCACGGCAGTGTCATAGCGCTGCTGCGGAATCTCATCCTTCTTGATCAGCTGGGCAAAGCGACGGACGTCGTCGGATGCCAGCTTGTACTGGGCCTCGGCTTCCCGCAAACGCGCCTGGGCTTCGCTCACTTCCTGCTCCGCCGACCGCAGCGCCGCCTGAGCGTTGCTTAGCGTGCTGGACGTCGTCGTATGGGTCAGGGGAACACCCGTGCGCGCGGCCTGCAGGGTGGCTTGCGCGTCCTGCAACTCGGCGCGGGCACGATTCACCGCCACCTGATAATCGGTGGGATCGAGTTCGACCAGCACGGTCCCCGCTTCAACATACTGGTTGTCATCGACATTGACCTTCTCCACGGTTCCGCCGATGCGCGCGCTGATGGGGGCAATATGGGCGTCAATTTGAGCGTCATCCGTGGATTCCCGCGAAGCGTAATACGACCATACGAAGTATCCGCCAACCACGAGCGCGAGAAGAATGATCAGCAACACCCATTTGGCTCGTGGGTGAGCACGGAAGTACGACTGGGCCCGGCCGCCGTGCGATGGCGGCCCGGCTTCTTCGGGCCAAGGTTCGCGTTGTGCCGTTTCCGTCTCCGGCGGCCTGGTTGCAGTTTGCTCGTCGGCCACTACTTTCCTCCCAGGAACTTCTTGGATGCTTCCTCGGCAACTCCCAGGGCCCGTGCCAGCGACAGTTTGGCCAGATTATGCGCGAATAGCGCGGAAATATAATTGTCATTGGCCGCGGCCAGGGCTTCCTGCGCCTGGACCACTTCAATAGTGTCGGTTACGCCGGCCGCGAAACGGTCGCGTGCCTGGGCCAATTGCTGCGTGGCTAAGTCCACCGAGCTCCTGGCCACGCTGACCTGGTCGGCCGCCGTTTTCAAATCCAGAAATGCGGTGCGCACTTCGTACTCGATGCGCCCGCGCATGTCGGCAACTCGCGACCGCTGCTGCTGCAGTGCGGCGTCCGCCTGCAGCACGTCGGCATGCGCTTTTCCGCCCTGGAATATCGGTATTTTAAGCGCCGCCACGGTGGTGAAGGTGCCATGCGAGCTGGTGGGGCGGTTCCCGATATCGCCATAATCGCCGTTGAAGCTCAGGCTGGGCAGATGCTCATCCCGGGCTGCTTTCTTGGCCATCTCGTCAGCATGCAGAAGGCTTTCCGCGCTGCGATAGTCGGCCCGCGAACGGAAGGCTTCATCGATGGCCTGCTCCAGGGTGATGGGCGGCGCCGGCGTGAAGGGGATTGTGTCAGTCAAGTTGAAGGCTTGCTCTGTGGGCAAGCCGATGGTTCGTGCCAGGGCCAGTTTCTGCTTCTCGAAGTCGTTTTGCACCGCCAGCAAGCGTTGTTGCTGGGCCTGCATTTCGACTTGGCTGCGCAGCACATCAATGGCGGCTGCCAGTCCGGCGTTCTTCATGTCCACCGTCTGCTGGTAAACGGCAGTGGCGGTCTGCAACTGGGCTCGAACCGCGTCGATACGGGCTGAACTGGCCACCGCCTGCATGTATGACCCGCCCACCACTAGAACCACCGTATCGCGGGCATCCTGATAGCTGAACTGTGCCGCCTTAAGCGCGTCGGTGCGGGCATGCAGATTGTTCAGCGCCGTGAGGTCCAGAACTTTCTGCGAGGCAAAGCCCCTGGCATCAAACACTTCAAACGGTCCAACCACTGCGGGAATTCCGGGAATGGGCGGAATGCCAAAGGTCGCCAGGTTCACCTGTTCGGCCATGTAGCTAACTCCGCCGCTGAGGTTCGGTAACAATTTGCTGCGCGATTCCAGACGCGCGCCCAAGGCTTGCCTTGCCCCCTGATTCGAAAGCAGCAGCCCCAGGTTGTAACGCAAGCCACGCTGGATGGCATCCTGCAAGGAGAGCGAAAGCACGCCGGGAACCGGCTTTTGCGGCATGCTGCCCAAAAAAGGGTTCTGTCCACTGCTGCCTGTAATGGCGGGAGGAAGCTGCATCATTGGGCTGGTTGGCTGCTCGAAGGTCGAGGGCGCAGCGCTGCTCTCCTGGCCCGTCGTTTGCGCGGAAAGCAGCTTTGGGAAAACGAGACCACTTGATATGACGAGCACAGCTGCGAATGTGGCTGCGCCGCAGCGGCTACTTTTCCTCCCGGCCGCGCGCCGCT
>DATGIY010000021.1:0-3186 GCA_035295475.1 Terriglobales bacterium | reverse complement strand
GCAAATGGGGAATGAAAACGGCTGAGCAGCTGCACCGGATCCCAGATGGCGGTGCCGTAAATCACTACCGTCGCGGAAGTCACCGCGATTCCGATGAAAGAATAAAGCGCCATAGTGGTCGGCAGGGCTACAGCCTGGCCTATCGCCTGCTGGCGCACTCCGCGCGCAAAGCGCGTAAAGTCAGGGATGTTCAGCGAAAGCGTGGCCCAGAAGCCCACGGTTCCGTTTAGCGCCGGAACGAAGAATTTCAGGAAATCAGGAAAATTGGCAAATTTCGAAGGCGCAGCGAGCATGGGCCCGAAGCCATGGGCGGCGCGATAAGCCCAGACCAGCAGAAGGAGCCCAACTCCGATCAGCACCGGGGCGCTCAGCCCCTGCAGAACCCGGATCCACTCCACGCCCTTGATGATCACCACCAGGTTAATCAGCCAGAACGCAAAAAAGCACAGCCAGGGCGCCAGCGGCACCTGCTTCCAGTTGGGCCAGAGGGTGGCCACCAGCGTGTTGATGGCTTCGCCGCCAATCCAGGTTTGAATGCCGAACCAGCCGCAGGCCACGATGGCTCGCAGCAAGGCGGCAACATTCGCCCCCAGCACGCCGAAGGAGGCACGGGCCAGAATCGGAAACGGAATGCCGTAGCGCGCGCCCGGATGCGAGTTGAGCAGCATGGGCGCCAGCACCACGCAGTTGCCGACGAAGACCGTGGCCAGCGCCTGCTTCCAATCCATTCCGCCCTGGATGAGGCTGGCGGCCAGCATGTAGGTGAGGATGTTCACCGACATGGAGATCCACAGGGCCGCGTAGTTGTAGGTGGTCCAACTGCGCCGCTCCGCGGGCACCGGAGCCAAGTCAGGGTTATAGAGCGAACTGCCCGCGACTCGCGTTTGCGCCGGGGAGGAAGGGGCGGCCATGGGTGGAGTGCTCAGTCGGCTGCGGCACTAAAGGCTGACTGCGAGGTCAACTGGCCGTATGTCTCCGGCCGGCGATCGCGGAAGAACTGCCAGGTCTGGCGCACCTTGCTGATCATATCCAGATCCAGATCCGCCGTCACCAATTCGTCTTTATCGCGGCTGGCCTGGGCCACTATCTTGCCGCGGGGATCGCAGAAGTAGCTTTTACCGTAGAATTCGCCGATGCTCCAGGGCTTCTCTTCTCCCACGCGGTTAATGGCGCCCACAAAGTAGCCGTTGGCCACGGCGTGCGCCGGCTGCTCCAACTCCCATAAATATTCGGAGAGCCCAGCCACGGTCGCCGAGGGATTGAAAACAATTTCCGCCCCGTTCAGGCCCAGAACGCGCGCCCCTTCCGGAAAGTGACGGTCATAACAGATGTAAACGCCCACGCGTGCATGCTTGGTGGGAAACACCGGGTAGCCCAGGTCTCCGGGCGTGAAGTAGAACTTCTCCCAGAAGCCGGGATGGCAGTGAGGAATGTGGTGTTTGCGGTACTTTCCGAGATAGCTGCCATCGGCGTCAATCACGGCCGCGGTATTGAAATACACCCCCGGCATCGGCTGTTCATAAACAGGGACGACCAAAACCATGTGATGGCGGGCAGCCAGCTTGCCCATGAGCTTGGTGGTGGGGCCGTCAGGGACCGGCTCGGCCAGCTCGTACCAGCGCGCGTTCTGCTCGGCGCAGAAATAAGGTCCGTAAAAGAGCTCCTGCAGGCACAGGATCTGCACCTTCTGCTTGGCCGCCTTCTCGATGAACTTGATGTGCTTTTCGATCATCGCCTTCTTGATTTCCGGCAGCGTATGGCTGGCATCGAGCACGTTTCGCGCCTGGATCAGGCCGCAGCGGACTATTCGCGCCATGAGGCACCTCGGGAGGCAGAATATACCAAATATTCGTCGGCTTTGCTGTCCAATGGCCCAGCGCACCTTTGCGCAACGCTTCCCTTGCCGTCGGATGGACACCAGTTCGCTACCAGAAAAATGATGCAGCCGAGCACACAACCACTATACTGTTGCTTTCTCTCGTCCTGGCAAGAGGCGCCCCAGCATGAGGATTGCGCCGCTGACGAGAAAGCTTGTGCAGAGCGACAGTGTCAATGGCGGGAGCGTCGCCCGGCGACGCCTATGGGGAGCGTTTGCGTGGCTACTGGCAGCCCTGATCCTGCTGACTGCCTGGTTGCCGCCGCGCGGCACTCCCTGGTCTCGGCCTGCGGTCCTGGTCCTGCTGCTCGCGCTAGCGAGTGAATGGCTGGTGCTGAAGCGAATCTACCATCACCACCCAACTAGCGGAGCCCGGAGCAATGCGGTCAAGATAATTATGTCCGTGCTCTTGCTGGTGTCAGCCATCCTGCTGGCAGTTTCGGCCATGCGTCGCTAGCCAAATGTGATCACCCTATTGCCTGCCGCGCCCGATCGTTCCCGGTCGCACGATCAAGCAGAACATCGGCAAACACGAAGCCATCCCGCCTCACGACTTCGCCAACCCGGACGTCGAAGGAGCCTGCGAACATCGGGCCTGCATAGGCAAAGGTGTGGAATTCCCCGCGCTCCCCGCAAGGGTCGATCCCCGCCGGCAACCCCCGAAGCAGCCGCTCGTCGAATTCGCAGCCGGCGAAACCCGGATCGAGCGCGGCGGCATCCACGCACGTCAGCTTGGCTCGCAGTCCGGCAGCAATCATCTGCCGCGCCAGCTCCGCCGTAGGTAAGCCCCAGATGGGAAACAACGGTTGCAATCCCGTGTCGCGCATCTGCTTCTCGCGATAGGCCCGCACATCCTGCAGGAACAAATCGCCGAACGCCACCGCTTCTATTCCTTCGGCGAGAGCCTTGCGGCACGCGGCGCTCATGGCCGCTTCATAATTTTCATTGCTGCAGGGCCAGGGCAGATCGACCGCCCAGAGCGGAATAGCCGTCGCTTCGGCTTGAGCTTCTACCAGTTCGCGGCGCACAGCGTGCATGGCTACACGATTTGCCGCGTGATTGAACGTGGTCAGGAGGCCGACAACCTCATACTCTTGCCGCTGTTGCAGCACATGCAGCGCCCAGGCGCTGTCCTTGCCGCTGCTCCAGGAAAGCAGAATGCGTTTCATTGTCCAGATGGCACTCGATTGCCGGGCTTCATGACCGCGGCGGGTGGCTTCATGCGCCCGGATGCACCAGGTGCATCAGCCAGAAACTTAAGGCGGCGACCAGGCCGGCGGCTGGAATAGTCAGAATCCACGCCCACACAA
>DATGIY010000020.1:0-2213 GCA_035295475.1 Terriglobales bacterium | reverse complement strand
GTTCTCCGTGACGGATACTCAGTGACTAAAGACACTCGAGAGGGTGACAGTGGTTGTGGTGGGGCGGATTTGCGACGGCCTGGTCTGGGCCGGGGCGGTCGTCACGCGAGCCAACTCCGACAGCCCGGCAAGACAAATCCCCACGCCTCGCTTACAATGTGGCTTCATTTCGCGCACATTTATGCCTTCCGGCAACAACAAGTACGACGTCATTGTCATCGGCGGCGGCCATAATGGCCTGGTCAATGCCGCCTACCTAGCCCGCGCCGGCAAGAAGGTGCTGGTGCTGGAGCGGCGCTACGTGCTGGGCGGAGCGGCGGTCACGGAGGAAATCGTCCCCGGCTTCAAGTTCTCGGTCTGCTCCTACGTGGTCTCGCTGCTGCGGCCGGAGATCATCCGCGACCTCGACCTTCCCCGCCACGGGTTGGAAATCCTCCCCCTGGACGGCACCTTCACGCCCATGCCTAATGGCGATCACCTATGGCGGGTGAACGACCACGGCAAGACCCGGCGCGAGATCGCGCGCCACTCGGCCGTGGACGCCGAGGCTTACGAAGAATTCGGCAAGGCGATGCAGCAGATGTGCCGCTTCGTGAAGCCCATCCTGAGCATGGTTCCGCCCGATCCTTCCACGCTCAATCCCAAGGAACTGATGAAGCTGCTGTTCATCGGGCGGCGATTCCAGCACCTCTCCAGCGAAGACAAGTACAACCAGGTGCAGCTCATGACCATGAGCGCGGCCGACTTCCTCGACCAGTGGTTCGAGACCGACGTGCTCAAGGCCACCATGTCGGCCTCCGGGATCATCGGCACCTTCCTGGGCGTGCGCTCGCCGGGGACGGCGTACGTGCTGCTGCACCACTACATGGGCGAGATTGACGGCGCCTTTCGCGCCTGGGGCTTTGCCCGTGGCGGCACCGGCGCCATATCCAACGCTATTGGCGAAGCGGCCAAGGAATTCGGCGCCGAAATTCGCACCCGCGCTCCGATTGCGAAAATTCTGGTGAAGAACGGCCGCGCCCAGGGCGTGGTCCTGCAGAATGGCGACGAACTGTACGCCGAAATCGTTTCCTCGAGCGTCGATCCCAACCTGACTTTCCTGAAAATGATGGACGCGCGAGAACTGCCGGGCGAATTTCTGGAAGAGGTGCGCCGCTACAAGTACCGCGGCTCCTCCGGCAAGGTAAACCTGGCGCTCGATGCCCTGCCCAACTTCACCTGCATGCCGGGCGAAGGCTTGCACCTGCGCGGCGCGATTTCGATCTCCCCCGCGGTGGAGTACATGGAGCGCGCCTACGATGACGCCAAGTACGGCAAGTATTCGCGCCGCCCCTACATTGATATGGTCATTCCCAGCCTGACCGATCCCTCGGTCGCGCCGCCGGGCAAGCACGTGATGTCCTGCTTCGTGCAGTACGCGCCTTACAACATCAAGGAAGGCAGCTGGGACGATAAGCGCGAGGAGTTCGGCAACAACGTGATTGATACCGTCTCGGAGTACGCGCCCAACCTGAAGAACATCATCGTCGGCAAGCAAGTGCTTACGCCGTTGGACATCGAGCGCGAATTCGGACTGACCCAGGGCAACATCTTTCAGGGCGAGCTGTCGCTGGAGCAGCTCTTCTTCCTGCGTCCGGTGCCGGGCTGGGCGCAGTACCGCACCCCCATCAAGAATTTGTACATGTGCGGTTCCGCCACGCATCCGGGCGGCGGCATCATGGGGGCGCCAGGGCGGCTGGCGGCGCTGGAAATCCTCAAAGACTCGGGAAACGGAGCGCGCTGAGCCATGGCCCACGACGTCGTCATCCTGGGCGCGGGTCACAACGGCCTGGTCACGGCTTTTTACCTGGCGCGCGCGGGATTCAAGCCGCTGGTACTGGAACGCCGCGAGCAAGTGGGGGGCGCGGCGATCACGGAGGAATTTCACCCCGGCTTCAAATGTTCCGTCCTGGCCCACTCCGCCGGCCCACTGCGTCCGCAGATTGTCCGCGACATGGAACTGGAAAAGCACGGGCTGAAGATGGTGCAGCCTGAGCTTCGCGTGTTTGCTCCCTCGCCCGATGCCCGTGCTCTGTTCCTATATGGAGACGCCGCCAAATCGGCGCAGTCCATCGCCCAATTCTCCGCCAAGGATGCGGAAAATTACGGTGAGTTCCAGCGTTCGCTGAGCAAGATTGCGGGCGTATTCCAGCGCGTGCTGGCCATGGCTCCGC
>DATGIY010000019.1:0-3288 GCA_035295475.1 Terriglobales bacterium | reverse complement strand
CGCGATGGCCGCCCTCTTTTGGTTAGCGGCGTTCCTCATTTGGCAAGGCAGCTCAGCAGTCCCTATCCAGACTGAGCGATTGCGGGAAGCCGAAGAGGGATCCGCAAGCGACACACGGGCGCGAGTCGCGGCTGAGGGCTGGCGAGAAATCCGGGCCAGCCTAAACGCACAATTCTCTCGCGACTGGGATGGCATCTCAGGAAAGTACATACCCATCCAAGAAAGTCAGTTGCGGCGGAGCAAGCGGTCTGACTGAATTTCTTCGCGGTTTCTCTGCCGCACTCTTGAAACCAAAAATGAGCACAAAGCGAGTGTTGGTCACAGGCGGTGTGGGCTTCGTGGGATCGCACCTGGTCGATGCGCTGTTGCGCGAAGGGCATCAGGTACGCGTGTACGACAATCTCACGCCGCAAGTCCACGCCGAGGGTCTCCCTTCTTACTTTGCCCAGGAAGTCGAATTCCTGCAGGGGGACATGCGCCACCAGGAGCGAGTGCGCGAGGCGGTTCGCAATATAGATGTGGTTTTTCATCTGGCGGCTGCCGTGGGTGTGGGCCAGTCGATGTACGAGATCTCGCACTACATGGGCGCCAATACCCAGGGAACCGCCAATCTGCTGCAGGCCGTGCTGGACACAGGTTGCCAACTGGAGAAGCTGGTTGTTGCCTCTTCCATGTCCATCTACGGCGAAGGCAAATACCTTTGCCCCGCCTGCGGGGAAGTTGCGCCCCCTCCGCGGCCGCTCTCGCAATTGAAACAGAAAAGCTGGGAAACCCTGTGTCCGCAGTGCAATGTGGCTTTGCAGCCGGTACCCACCGACGAGTCCAAACCCCTGCAGTGCACCTCCATCTACGCGCTTTCTAAGAAGGACCAGGAGGAAATGGCGCTGCTGTTCGGGCGTACCTACCAGATTCCGGTGGTGGCGCTGCGTTACTTCAACATCTATGGCTCGCGCCAGGCGCTCTCGAATCCCTACACCGGGGTGGCGGCCATCTTCGCTTCCCGCCTGATGAATGGCAATGCTCCCCTGGTTTTTGAAGACGGTTTGCAGATGCGCGACTTCGTGAGTGTGCATGACGTGATCGCGGCCAATCTGTTGGCCATGAAACGTCCCCAGGCGGACGGCATGGCGCTCAACGTCGGCTCCGGCCAGCCAGTCACCATCCGGCAAGTGGCAGAGGAACTGGCAAAAGCGCTGGGCGCGGAAACCACTCCGCAGATCACCGGCAAGTATCGCGCCGGGGATATCCGGCATTGTTTTGCCGATATTTCCGCGGCAAAGAAGGTGCTGGGGTACACCCCCCAGCATCGGTTTGGCGAAGGTATCCAGGAACTGGTGCAGTGGCTAGGCTCGCAAAAGGCAGTGGACCGCTCCGCGGAAGCTGTGGAGCAGCTCACGCTTTACGGCCTGGCGGCCTGAGGCAGTGACTGGAATTTTTGGCCCCTATGTCGGACCTGTCCGACGACCCTGGATAGTGGGACCGGGAAACAGAGTACAGGCATGAGGAAAGCACAGTCATTTCGGTCGGTCCTGATCTTCGGCGGAGCCGGCTTCATCGGCTCCAACTGGGCGCGCTACCTGCTGGAAAACACAGACGCGAAGGTGCATATCTATGACAACCTGTCGCGCATTGGGGTACGCCACAACCTGGGGGAGTTGCAGCGGATTGCCGGGCGCTCGGGACGGCTGCAGATCACGGTGGGAGATGTGCGCGACGCCAACATGGTGCAGCGCGCCGTCCGTGCCGCCACGGAAATCTATCATTTCGCCGCCCAGGTGGCGGTTACGACCTCGGTGGCTGACCCGCGCCTCGATTTTGAGGTGAATGCCGGCGGAACCTTCAACGTCCTGGAAGCGGTGCGCAGGTCCGGCCGCCGTCCTTTCCTGCTGTTCACGTCCACCAACAAAGTTTACGGCGAACTCAACTCGCATCGTTTGCTGGCCGGCAGCACCCGCTATAGCTACGCCGATATCGAGGGAATCACCGAGGCTCAGCCCCTGGACTTCCACTCTCCCTATGGCTGCTCCAAGGGCGCGGCGGATCAGTACGTCCACGATTATGCCCGCATATACGGCATTCCCAGCGTGGTGTTCCGCATGTCCTGTATCGCCGGGCCGCAGCAGTTCGGTAACGAGGACCAGGGCTGGGTGGCGCACTTCCTGTATTCCGCGCTGCAGGGAAATCGCATTGTGATTTACGGCGACGGCCGCCAGATTCGCGACGTGCTGTGCGTCGATGACCTGCTGTGCGCTTTCGATGCCGTTCGTCTCAACCAGAAGAACACCTCGGGCCAGACCTACAACGTCGGCGGGGGAGCCTCGAACACGGTTTCGCTGCTGGAGCTGATGGAGGAGATCCGCCGGCTCACCGGGCGCCGCCTGGAATATGAAACCTGCCCCATGCGCCCGGGCGATCAGCTCGTGTATGTAACGGATTTTGCCAAGCTCCGCCGCGATACTGGGTGGCGGCCTCAGGTCAGTCTGCGTGAGACCTTGGAGAGGATGTACGCCTGGTGGAAACGCAATCGCGAGCTGTTTGCGAGCGCACCAGCCACGGAGCGTCTTCCGTCCGCTGCCCTGGAACAGCTGCCGGGGGTGGCGGCATGAAATTCGCCCTGGTCAATCCCAATTGGGAGTTCAAGGGCTCCACCTACTTCGGATGCCAGGAGCCGCACTATCCCCTGGAGCTGCTTTTCAGTTTCGACAAGATTCGCGCTGCCGGTCACGAACCGCTGCTGGTGGACGCGCAGGTGGAGCATCTCAGCCTGGAACAAGCGAAGCGGCAGGTGGCTGCCTTCGAGCCTGATTTTCTGGTGATTCCCACCGCGCCGTCGTACCTGTTCTGGCGCTGTCCACAGCCGGAGCTGCGCGTGCCGCGGCGCTGGTTCGCGGCCCTGGGAGAAAAATCGGTGCGGGTGGCGATCGGGCCCCATCCTTCGGCAACTCCCAGCGTCAGTTTGCGCAAGCTGGATTGCGATGTGGCCATGCGCGGAGAGCCCGACTACACGCTGGCGGAACTGGCTTCCAAGCCCTGGACGCAGATTGATGGCTGCTGCTGGAAGGATCACAACGGGGAACATATCAGCCCCACGCTGGGCGTCGCCGATATGAGAGGCCTGGGCGCGCTCGATTTCAGCAATTATCACGTGGAAAAACACGCGCACCGCCATCATGTTTTCACCGGAAGCGGGCGAGGGGCGGAACTGGAGTTCGCCCGCGGCTGTCCCTGGAGCTGCAGCTTCTGCAATAAGACGCTGTTTCGCAACAAGTTTCGCGAGCGCGACGTGGA
>DATGIY010000018.1:0-4979 GCA_035295475.1 Terriglobales bacterium | reverse complement strand
GTAAACGCTGTCAATGGAATCGCCGATAAGCTGCACGTTGCGCTTCTCGAAGTCGGGATTGCGGCGCGCGAACTCGATGAACTCGGTGGTGCAGACGGGCGTGAAGTCTGCGGGATGGGAAAATAGCATCACCCATTTGCCCTTGGAGGTGTAGTTACTGAGGCGGATGATGCCGTGCGTGGATTTGGCTTCGAAATCCGGCGCCGGCTCATTGATGCGAGGAAGTCTGGCAACGGTTTCTGTAATTTCTGGGCTCATTTTTTCTCTCCTGATGTGGTCAATTGGATGTGGCCTTCGCTACCGAGGACTCACAACCCAGTACGGAAATTCCAGGTGCAAGGGTGAGAAGAGCCGAAAAAGCAAACCCACCCGCGCAGCGGTCCGGGTGGGCTGAGGAACCTTTAGCGACCTACTCCCACACCGGTGCGCGGCGACAACAACAGCAAACCATCGGGCGCAATGCGGAGGGGTGCATCACAACGCTTCAAGAATAAACGCGCCGCAAAAGGTGTGTCAATCCGCGGCGCCGGGCATCCATATGCCGTGATGAGTGGAGGAGAAGCCAAATGACGAAGCCGGCCCGCCGTTTTGCCATGGTGCAGATGGACGTTTTCGCGGCGACCCCATTGCAGGGCAATCCCTTAGCGGTTTTTCCCGACGCCCGCGGCTTGGCTGACGCGGAGATGCAGGCGGTGGCCAAGGAAATGAATCTCTCGGAAACCACTTTCGTCCTGCCGCGCGAACCCGCCGTGGAGCGGGAAAAGGGAGTGCGGGTACGAATCTTCACCGTCAGCGAGGAATTGCCGTTTGCCGGGCATCCCACGCTGGGCACGGCTTTTGTCCTGCGCGGAACCAGCGGAGTCGGCGAAGTAAAGCTCGACTTGAAGGTGGGCATGGTGCCGGTACGCTTCGAAGATCATGAGGGTCAGCCCGCTTTCGGCGAAATGCGCCAGCTTGATCCGCAGTTGGGCGAGGTGCACGCGCGGGATGCGGTGGCGCGCGCGACCGGTCTTAGTCCCGAACAGATCGCCGACGATGTGCCCATACAGACGGTTTCCACGGGAGTAGCTTTTGTGATCGTGCCGCTGCGCCAGCTGAGCCGGGCGCAAAGCATGCAGCTGGACCTGCGGCGGGCGGGTGAATACCTGGAGCGCGGCGAAGGAAAATTCTTTTACTTTGTGTGCCGCGAGACCGTGGATCGCAACGCGCGCCTGCATGCTCGCATGCTCTTTTACAACGGCGAAGATCCCGCCACCGGTTCGGCGGCCGGCTGTGCCGCGGCTTGGATGGCCGCCCACGGCGTAGCCGAACCGGGAGAGCGTGTGCTCATTGAGCAGGGAGCAGAGATGCAGCGCCCCAGCCGCATTTTTGTCCGCGCCGACAAGGATGGTAATCGAATAGTCAATGTGCGCGTCGGTGGAAATGCGGTGGAAGTTTTGCGCGGCGAACTCACGCTGTGAAATCGCGAGCGCGTTTGTGCCACGCGTCAGAGAGTAAAATCGCGAATTTTCTTGCCTGCGTAAGTAGAAAGAATTTTTTTTCTGTTCACGCGGCTATTGTCTTCTGCGCCACTTTACAAGAAGAGTTCTCGCCGATACGATTCAGCTTACCCGCAAATGCCAGGTTCAACGTGATAACGATTTTCAGCCGGCCCGATGTCCTCAGCCAGCCATGACGCCGAGTGCCGACCCCGGAAAAGAATTCAGGTAGGACGATGAAGCCCAAACGGACCATTCTCTGCGTTGACGACAACGAACAATCGCTATCCATTCGCAAAGTGATGCTGGAAACTCGCGGCTATCGCGTAATTGCCTGCGGCAATGCCCAGGAGGCCCTGGAACATTTCCGTAATGGCGGCGTGGACCTGGTGCTGACCGATCTGGTTATGCCGGGAGTGGATGGCACGCGCCTGATCGAAGAAATAAAGGGTGTTTCACCGGAGACACCCACTATCCTGTTCTCCGGTAAAATTCGTATCTACGACCGGGATACGCGGGCGGATGTCTTCCTGCCCAAGGGAATGTACGCTCCGGCGGAGTTGCTGGAACGTATCCGCGTGCTGCTGATCCGCAAGCGCGGCCCTAAGCGGCCCCCGCCGCGCCCCGCGGTCATGGCAGGATGAGGGAATTGAGTAATTGTGTAATTGAGTAATCGGGTAATTGAAAACTCAGGGACCAAACGACTGTAGGCAGCGCCAAGGCCCATTTGTCCAATTACTCAATTACTAAATTACACAATTACTCAATCAACCAATGCTTCGCCTGCTCATCAATTGGGTGTTAAGCGCGCTGGCCCTGCTGATCGTGGCCCACGTGGTGCCGGGATTTCACGTCAGTGGTTTCGGTGCCGCGCTGTGGGCGGTCATCGTTATTGGCCTGGTCAATGCCACGCTCGGACTCTTCCTCAAAGTGATCACCCTGCCGCTGACCATCCTCACTCTGGGCATTTTCTGGTTCGTGATCAACGCCCTGATGCTGGAACTGGCTTCCGCCTTCGTGCCTGGATTTCGCGTCACCAGTTTCGGAGCCGCTTTTGTCGGCGCCATTGTGCTCATGCTGGTCAATATGTTCTTGAAATGGCTGGTGCGTCCCGCGCCGCGACACTGATCAATTAAAGATTGACGATGGAGATTGACCTTTGAAAGTCTCTGCTCCGGCCCCGAAGTATCGCAGCCGAATCTCGGGCAGTTCTGTGATTTGCTAGAGACGAAAGACGAAAAGATACGCGCCAGATTCTTTGAGGCTGAAGCCCCTCAGAATGACGCTGGTAAAGGGCAATAACTTACATCATCCATCTGCGATCATTAATTTCTCTGTGTCTCCGTGCCGGCGTGGCGGATTTTGATCTTTTCAACTACGGCCGCGATCTCGTTTTGCTGAAACAGCCGGATAGCGGCGATCCCGGCGGCGCCGGCTTCGACGCAGGCACGGGCATTCTGCAGGTTGACACCACCCAGCGCCAGGATAGGCATGCGTCCGGCTGGCAGCGCAGCTTCCACGGCACGGGCAGGAACCTGGCCGCAGGCGGCGCGTAATTCTCCGAGTCCCAGTCCCGGACTACCGGATTTTTCAAACACCGGACCCAATACGGCGAAGTCCGCGCCATGCGCTTCGGCGAGGCGAACCTGGGAAACCGAGTGACAGGACACACCGATAATCGGAGCGCGCCCACCGGCTTTGCCGAAAACAACTCGGGCTTCGCTGGCCGAAATGTCGTCGGAGGGCAGGTGCACGCCATCAGCGCCGGCGGCAATCGCCACATCCACCCGCGAATTAATCAGCAACTTGGTTCTCACCGCATGTTCGCGGACCAGCCGCACCGCCTCAACCGCCAGTTCTTCCAGTTCACGCGCCGGAAGATCCTTTTCCCGCAGCTGGATCATGTCCACGCCGGCGCGCGCGGCCTCCGCGATCTTGGCCAGCAGACGTCTGCGCTGTTCTTGCGTGTTACCCGGGAATTGCCGCCGGTCCGTGATGTAGTAGAGAACCACCTAATCCGTGGCCTCAATGTTCAATCGCAAATGGTCAATGGCTTCTTTTCCGCCACAGCCGGCCCAGCAGATAGAAGTAATGAAACCCGGTGCCCAGGCTGGCTTTGCTGTCGCCGGCTTGACGCACACCGAAGGTAAAGGGAACTTCAGCCACCGAATTGATGCGGCCGCGGACCAGAATCTCCAGCAGAAGTTTGAAGCCGCGCCGCTGCAGTTGGACCCCCTCCACGCAGCGCCGGCGTACGAGAAAGAACCCGGAGAGCGGATCTTTGACGCGAATCGGAGGCCGTTGTACCGGCTTAGCCAGCAGGACGCCCAGCTCCGAGATCAGGCGGCGAAGCGGGTTCCAGCAGCGCATGCTGCCCGGCGCGGCATAGCGGCTGGCAATTGCGATATCGGCGCCTGCCTGAATTCTCTCCCATAACTGCGGCAGCACTTCCGGAGGATGCTGCAGGTCGGCGTCGATAACCCCGAACACCTCGGCGTCGCTGCAGCGCCAGCCATCGGTAATCGCTCCCGCCAAACCGGTATCGCCGCGCCGCACCAGCAGGCGAACGCGGCCATCGCGGGCGGAGATTTCGCGCACAATACCTTCGGTGCCGTCCCGGCTGTCGTCATCTACTACAATAAGCTCATAGGGAATAGCCAAATGGTCCAGGCTGGCGCGGACGCGCTCCAGTAGCAAGGGAATGTTGGCGGCTTCGTGCAATGTAGGAATGACGACCGCCAGTTTGGCGGTGGAATGGCCGCGGCTAGCCGACTGCGGAGGATCCATCACCGTGATTGGTACCTGGTCCATAACCGGTAACAGTGTGGCCCAGCGGAGGCCTAGATTCAAGCCGCTAAGGTAACTCCCTCCCTGGGCGCTTCCTCCCAGGCCGGGGAAACGGGCCGGTCCGGTGAAGCCTAAGTGCTGTGGGCGTCATCCATTAGACAGATCTCGTATGGCAGAGCGCAACAAACCGACTCTGGTGATGGATGAAATCCTTCGCTTCGCCTACGACACTTTCTGCAGCAATAAGGTGCGCTTCCTGCTCACCGGCCTGGGCATGGTGATCGGAACCGCTTCCTTGATCCTGGTCGTGACCATCGGCCTCACCGGCAAGCAGTATTTCCTGCGGCAAATTCAAGGCATCGGCTCCAACCTGGTATGGGCGGAGTACGAAGGAGGCAGCCAGCACGTCAATGCCGAGCCTCCGGACCCCCTTACGGTTAACGATATGCAGGCGGTGCAGGAGCAAGTTCCAGGGATAACCGCCGCTACGCCCGTGGTTAACCTGAATGACCGCATTCCCATCGGGGGCGGCAAGGAACGCGAAGTCCTCATTCTGGGGGTGAATCCGGAATATCGCTACATAAGGAACATCAATGTCACAGCCGGCCGGTTTTTCGATCCGGAGGATGAGCAGGCACGCAATAAAGTCGCCGTACTGCAGGAGAAGCTGGCGGACAGGCTTTATGGCTCGCAGGACTTTGCTATTGGGAAAAT
>DATGIY010000017.1:0-3782 GCA_035295475.1 Terriglobales bacterium | reverse complement strand
GGCCGCGAGGCAAAATCCAGTGAAGCCGGCGACCAGCCTGCTGCTGGCCGGCGCTTGCCTGCTGCTGGTGGCCTGCGGCTATCACGTCGCCGGCCATGGCGACAAGCTGCCTACCGACCTGCACACGCTGGCCATTCCCGTTTTTGTTAACGGTTCGCAGACTTACCACATCGAACAAGACATGACCGCGGCGGTGGTGCGGGAATTCCTCACTCGCACCCGCTATCAGGTACTCAACCGGGAAGCAGCTTCCGCGGATGCCACCCTGCGGGGGACCATTCAGAGCGCGGCGGTGGCACCCATCACTCTTGATACCAGAACCGGGCGTGTAGCGACGGTCCTGGTGCAAGTGGGAGTCAAGGTCACGCTGACCGACAAGAAAGGAAAAATACTGTATCAAAACCCCGCTTACTTGTTTCGCGAGCAATACCAGGCGAGCAGTTCGCCCTCGAGTTTCTTCGCCGAAGAATCGCCTGCGCTGGAGCGGTTGTCGCGCGACTTCGCCCGCTCCCTGGTCAGCGATGTTCTGGAGAACTACTGATGCGTGCCTTTGCGCCCACGGAGCGGTTCGTGGCTGAGGTCAACAGCCGTAAGCTGCGTCCCGCCTACATTTTTGTGGGCGATGAAGTTTTTTTTCGCCGCCGCTGCCGGGAGGCCGTCCTGCAGGCGCTGGTGCCCGCCGATTTGCGCGAGTTCGCGCTGTACGAGTTCGATTTGGGAGAAACAGCCCTGGGCGAAGTCCTGGACCGGGCGCGTACCCCTTCCCTAATGGCGCCTTTCCAGATCTTTTTCGTGCGCGGCGTCAAGAACCTGTACGGGCGCGGTTCCCACGAGCAGGAATTCGAGGCCATCGAAGCTTATGTTAAGAACCCCAATCCCGATGCGCTGCTGATTTTTATTGCCGACCACATCAGTATTCCCGCCGATGTACGGCGCATGGATCTGACCGACAAGGAACGCTACGAGAAAATCCGCGACACCCTGGGCGAGTACTGCGGCATCGTGGAACTGGCGCGGGTGGAAGAAAACGAAGCCGTACGCTGGCTGAGCGAGCAGGCCGCGGAACAGGGCGCGAAGATCGACCCCGACGCCGCGCGCGAGATGGTGGACGCGCTGGGCGGCGACATGATGATGATTGCCGGAGAACTGGAAAAGCTGCTGCTCTATGTGGGAGAGAAAAAGCACGTCACCCTGGGCGATGTGGAAACCATGGTGCTGGCGGCCAAGCAGCGTTCGCTTTATGAATTGACCGACGCCATTTCCGCGCGCGATCGAGTGCGGGCCCTGCAAGTGCTCGATGCCATGCTCTCCACCGGCGAGGGCGAAGAGGCGGCGATTGGGCACCTGTACATGCTGGCTAAGACGTTTCGCCAGATGCTGGTAATCGTGGAGCGCAACGTGCGCGATACGCGCATGCTGTGGGCGGCGCTGTGGCAGGGGTTTCGCGTACCGCCATTCGCGGCCGAGGACATCATCAGGCAGGCCCGGCGCTACAAATCCAAGCGCGACCTGACCCGGGCCCTGCGTTTGGTAGCCCGCGCCGATCTCGCCCTGCGCTCCAATCCCGCGAGCAAGCGCCTGGTTCTGGAAAAGCTGGTGCTGGATCTCACTTCCGAAGCGCAACCGGCCGCGCCTGGGTGGCAGCAGGAACAGCTGCCGGTGTGAAAAAGGCAGCCGCTGGAGCCCGCCCATTGGCCGTCGGCTGGGAACAATCGCAAAGCCATACGCCCCGGTAAAGCGGTTGTGGCGCGGGCGCTCCGCCCACGCTGCGTTGGTATGTAAGCTGGTTATCGCGCAAACTTCAGCCCACTGAGCAGGCGCGCCTTCCCCACATCAACTCCCTTGCTCATGACCAGCACATGAAAGCTCTCGCCCATGCCGGCGGGAGTAACCAGGTGCTTGAGTTGGAGAGCAATCTTGGTTTGCTCCTGCGGCAGGCGCGCCTCTTCAAAGGCGTCGGCAAACTGGTTGGCTTCGCCAATACCCATCAGAAACTGCGCCTGGGTAAGGAGAGCCAGCGCTTGCAGACCGGCATCCCCAGCCGCCGCCTGCAAAGCCGTAAAGTTCACATGCGCAGTAATGTCCTGCTCGCCGGGCGCCTCATAGGGGCTGGCGCTGACGGTGTGGCGGCGAAAGGCGGTGACCGTGCCACGATGCCGTCCCGCCAGTTGTTCCTCGCGCGTATAGCCATAATCAATGAGGAGCACGAACCCCGTGCGCAGCCGTCGCGCTATGGTGTGAATGAACTCCTGTGCAACCAGCTGTGCTTCCACGCGCTCGCCGGGCTCGGGGTGAACGGTGTAGCGGTCCAGATAAGCCAGAGCCGGGGCTGACGCTGGCACAAAACTCTCCGTAAAGCGTCCAGACTCGCAGCCCACTCGCAGCTCGCCGCGATGAGAGACCACCTCAACTGGCAGCGCGTCAAAGAATTCATTGGCGAAAATGACGGTGGGAACGGGGAATTCTTCGGGTAATTGCTGCAGTGACGAGCAAATCTGCACTCTGCCGCTGCTGATGTGCCGGGCGAGAGTTTCCGCCAGACGCGGACGCAGCGCCGCAGAAGCTTCGACCAGCGCATAGCGCAAGGCGCGGAAGAAAGCAGGAAATTTCTTTTCCGACCAATCCAGCACATCCTGCGCGAACAAGCCGCGTCCAGGGCCGAGTTCAACCACTTGCACGCCGGGTGAGTCCATCGCTCGCCACATCTCGTCAAACTGGCGGGCCAGCAGGCGGCCGAACACCGCATGCACGTCGCTGGAGGTGTAAAAGTCTCCGGCTTTGCCGAACTGCTGGGAATGGGCGGCGTAATATCCCAGCTCGGGGTCATAGAGGCACAACTCCATATAGCGGGAGAAGGGAATAGGCCCGCGGTCGTGAATCTCCTGCTCGATTTTCCGGCGCAGGCTCACAGCCCTTCCCGCTGGCGTTGGGCGCGGTCCTGGGGCGTGCGGATGAACATTTCGATGATGTAGTCGTGCAGGCAAGCATAAAGCTGGCGCTGGAAGGTCCACTCGAACTGAGGATGGTCCAGGTCGCGCGGGTGGAGGTCGAAGTAGTAGGTGTGCACTGGCACCGTTGGGTTCTTGAAATTGATGATGACCTCGACCGCGTCCCCCTTGGCGCGGGCGTCAAAGCTCACCAGGGGATGCTCGTAGAGGCGCAGTTGCTCCAGGACGCGTTGCAGGCGGGGATTGGCGGTATCGGGCACGCGTAGATTGTAAAAGGTTTCAAGGTTTTAGAGGTTCAAGGTTGCAAAGTTTCGAGTTTCCAGTTTCAAGTTCCGGTTTTCTTGGCAAGTGGCAATATGCCTTCCATCTAGCATCCCGTGCGAGTCTGAGTCGAGCGTCGGCGAAGCGAAGCCGAGTCGAGGGACCTTGTGTTTTGATATAGCGATTAAAGCGCAAGCTCGTTCGACTCGGACGCGCATCGGTATGGCGCGTCCTCGCTCACGATGACATGCTTGAGAACTCCTTCCGTCCTTTGCGGCTTGGGTTTTGCCTGACTGCTGATCACTGCTTAGCAAAGATTTCCGCGTCGGAGCGGCGGATGTAGTTGGCTTCGAGATCGGCGGGCGCAACGGTCTCTCCAGCGAGCAGCTTGCGTAGCCCGAGGCGGGCCAGGTCATCGCTGCGTGGGTGCTCGACTCTTTGCACCGGGAATCCATGCTTTTGCGCCCAGCTGATGACCAGCGAGTCAGGAGTGACCACAGCCCCAGGTCTGGTTTCCAGCAGAGCAAGGAATTCGTGTTCGTTCAGCAGGCTTTCGCGCGAGAGCCGGGCGGC
>DATGIY010000016.1:0-4234 GCA_035295475.1 Terriglobales bacterium | reverse complement strand
ACGCAATCATCAGCCGTCTGGCCTCGTTGCACAACCTGGCGGTGCGGCCCACTACCTCGGTTCTGAGATACGTAAAAGGAGCCGGCCGACCCGGCCACGGTCCGCAAGGATCTCGCTGTCCAGTCCGTGCTCGACGGCAGTTATCAACGCGTTGGGCCGGTAGTTCGGGTCTCGGTGCAACTTATAGACGGCCAGAGCCGGGTCACGCGCTGGGCTGGTCGTTACGATCTACGCACCAGCGATATGCTGAAATTTCAGGATGAGATCGCACAGAAGGTGGTGGAGGGCCTCAGCCTCTACGGCAGGCGCTGCGGCTGGCCCCCAATTTAAACTCCGGCCGACTTCGATGGCGTGTGTATACATCTACGGCGTCAGCGCCCGGAAGCGACGCCAATCCGTGAACTGATCAGCCACGAACTCCAGGCTCCAGACCTGATTCGGAGCTTCCGCCCGCGCCTTCTGTCGGCTATATACGGACGCGATCCGCCGGCTCTTGGGTCGCCTCCGCAGCCCCAGCCTTCCTCCCGGTATAGCCGACACACTAGCTTTTTGCCCGGCCTCACAGGGATAAAGTGCATCCCAGCAATACCTCGATCCTCACACGGAAGTTGTAGGGCAGCCCAAAAAAATTATTGGCAACACTGCAGCCAGGTATGGCAGCGAGCGTCATCGTAACCGCTCTCCAAAGTAACACCCGAATGATTAGCGACACACTTTAGCGAAGTGATGAGACTCAAAGCATGCATAGTTTCGGAGGCCCAACTAAGTGGAATATGCTAACTCAAGAAACAGAAGAAATGCATCTATTAGCCTCTCAGGCACAAGGTTAGCGCTGCTCGTTCCACAATCCTACGCTGCATAAGTTCACTACCTACTTACGAGTAACACTCTTAGAGATTACGTACCACAGGCGACAGGTCGAGTGGCTAGCTTCTTGTTGAGCATCCAGCCGTAAAACCTATGTGAAAGGATATCCGCAAGGACAATGTTTGTAAATTGCAGCATAATTTTCTTGACAATGCCCCCAAAGTGGGGGATTGTAGCCCAATATTTCTTGTAGTGATGCTAACCCCGGAGGGGTTCTGTGATGCGCGCCACGACCTTCGCTTATGTTGTCGTAGTGTCTTTAGTCATCCTCGTTCCCAGCATTTGTTTTGGCCAGGCAGCTGCTACCGACGACAGTTATGTGGCCTCGTCGGCAGGTACGACGAACTACGGTACGTCTCCCTCACTCGAAGTCATAAATCCCGGTGTTTATACTTATATACGACCCGATCTTTCCCGTTTGCCCGCTGGATTGACTGGGACGCAGGTTAGCAAAGCAACCCTGAGACTATTCGTCACCGCAGTCAGCGCAAACGGAACATTTCAGGCATGCGAAGTCGGTGGTAGCGCCGGCTCATGGTCAGAGAGCACGCTGACATACAACAACCGGCCCGCAACCCTTACCTGTTCAAGCAGTTACTCCATCACCTCGGCAAGCAAAAACCAGTACGTCGATATCGATATAACCTCTTTCGTCCAGGATTGGCTCAACGGCACGCACCCGAATAATGGTGTCATGCTACAGCCATCCAGCGGTTCTTCCATAGCGGTGGCCTTCGAAAGCAAGGAAAGTACTAGCACGAGTCACGACGCAGAGCTAAACGTTGTCTACGACAACTCCTTAGGACAGTTAACTGGGCAGATCGGTCCCTCGCAAGTGGCGCCGGGTACGTATGGCATTAATATCAGCGGATCGGCAATGACCTTAGCAGGCCCGACCAGCCAATGCTCCAGCCCATTATTCGCCACCGGTATTGCGAGCAGCGGGAACGCTAACTGTTCCCAGGTGCAGTTCTCGCAGCTGGGAGGCGGCATAAGCCTGTCGCAATTGCCGCCAAATATTGTCTTTAGCAACCAGGCCAGTTTCATAACCGGCTCCCTGGCTCCGAGCGGTGGTGGAACGATTACAGCCACTTCAGCAGCCACCGCGACAACCGCCGGAACGTCGACGAATTTCACCGGCAACCTGTCGGGAGATGTGACCGGTAGTCAGGGAACGACAGTAGTCGTTTCCATCGGGGGCAAGCCGGCGGCGAACGTCGTGTTTACCAACCAGGCGAACACCTATGCGGCGGGTAACAAGCAGACTGATCTGCTCCCCTAGATCCGCATAAATTTGAGTATGATTTTCGTACTCTGCGGAGGCAGAGATCTGGGGAGGAGTATGTCTCGGAGCAAGCACACGGAGGCGCAGATGATCGCTGCGCTGAAGCAGGTAGAGGCGGGGCGCAAGGCGGAGGACGTGGCGCGCGAAGTAGGCGTCAGCAAACACACGCTGTACGCGTGGAAGGCGAAGTACGGTGGGATGGATGTCAGCCAGGCGCAAGAGGCTAAGCAGTTGCGGGACGAGAACACACGGCTGCGGAAGCTGGTGGCCGACCTGTCGCTGGACAAAGAAGCTTTGCAGTCGGTGATCCGAAAAAACGGCTGGAGCTCGTAGCCATGAAGGCAGCTATCGGGCAGATACGTGAGGAGTATGCCTTCAGTGAGCGGCGGGCGTGCCGGCTGCTGTTGCTGGCGGTGGGAAGCTATCGCTACGCGTCGCGTCGGAACGATGAGCCCCTGCGGACAAAACTGGTGGAGCTGGCGCGGGCGAAGCCGCGTTTCGGCTACCGGCGTTTGCACGTGCTGCTGGAACGCGAAGGAGAAGCGGTGAACCACAAGCGCCTGCATCGCGTGTATCGCGAGGCTGGGCTGGCGATTCGACGCAAACGGCGGAAGCATTGCATCCGCGCAGGCCAGCCGCTGGTGCAGCGTACGGCGGCCAACCAGGAGTGGGCGCTGGACTTCTTGCACGACGCGGTGGAGTGCGGGCGCACGATCCGGGTACTGAGCGTTGTGGATGCCTATACACGCGAATGCCTGGCGTTGGAAGTGGACACCAGCTTTGCCTCCCGACGGGTGACGCGAGTGTTAGAGGCGATCATGGCTGGACGTGGCACACCCTTATCCCTGCGCTGCGACAATGGGCCCGAGCTGACCAGTCGTCACTTCCTGGCCTGGGCGCTCGAGCACGGCATTGAGTTGCTGCATATTCAACCGGGCAAGCCCGTACAGAACGGGCGGCTGGAAAGCTTTCATGCGCGGTTGCGGGAAGAGTGCCTGCGGGTGAGCTGGTTTCAGAACCTGTTCGATGCGCGGCGCAAGATCGCGGCTTGGCAGAAAGACTACAACCAAGAACGTCCTCACAGCAGTCTGGGTTATCTGACACCCAACGAGTTTGCGGCGCAAACTGCGGAGGGTTTCGCAATCCCTGGTGTGGGGCAAGGGACCTCAAACGCCGGCCCCTTGCCCCACGCCCCCATCCCCGCTCAAAGCGAGGCTGGTGTTAACTTCAACTTTCGTATTCAGGAATATGCGAAGTAAGGGGGCAGATCAAGACCATGCAGGCATCGAGTAGCACGGCAGGTTTTGCATTGAATGGTGTGGCTGCTAATCCCACTACCTTAGCGAATGGTGACATTTGGTTCCGCAGCGACGTCAACCAACTGAAGCTCTATAGCGCCGGTAGTGCGCTGGGCGTGCCGACCACCAGTGGCGCCCCGACTGTCAACCATTGTGCGCAGTTCGACTCCAATGGCAACCTGGCGGATAGTGGGGCGGCATGCGGCAACGTGAGCGGAGGTTCGGCCGGCGGTGACCTGAGCGGCAGCTATCCGAATCCCATGGTGGCAAAGGTCAATGGGGCTTCGATTCCGGGCTCGAAGACCATCGTGGGCACCAATGCCAATGGTCAGATCGTTGACGCCAGCTCGGCAACCCTGAGCAATAACACAACAGGAATGGCATCCACGATTACGGGCAGCATCAGCGGCGGCCAGGTAAGCGGTCCCGTAGCGAACGCGACCAACGCCGTCAATGCCGTGTCGGCCATCACAGCCGGCAGCTCCACAAATTTCACCGGCAACCTCTCGGGCGATGTGACCGGCACACAGAATGCCACAGTGGTTTCTGCAATCGGCGGTAAGCCTGCCGGCAACCTGGTCTTCTCCAATCAAGCGAATACGTACACCGGCGGAAAACAGACCCTTGGGGCTTCGACTGGCGCTTACGCTTCGCTGAATGTGCCCAACACGGGGACGGTGCCGAGCCATCCGGCGCTGGGCGATCTCTGGTTGACGACGGCGGATCCGCACCTGCAGTTCCAGGCGGGGAACCTGACGCAGGTGATCGCGTTCATGAGCGATAT
>DATGIY010000015.1:0-2515 GCA_035295475.1 Terriglobales bacterium | reverse complement strand
CCGGGCGATACCGGCGATATTAGCGTTCCTGCTGACCGGGCCCGCGGGAATTTTGTTCTACAACATCCTGCCAGCGTGCGGACCAAGGTACGTTTTCGGCGCCGGATTTCCCTTTATGCCGCTCAGCGCACTGCAACTGGCTCATCTGGTGGTTGCGCCGATTCCAGTCGCGGGACCGAGGAATGCCATCCCTTCGCTGCACATGGCGTGGGTGCTGCTGGCGTGGTGGAACTCCAAAGGGCTGGCGGCGTGGATTCGCGCCGTCGTACTGTTTTTCCTGGTGTTTACCGTGCTGGGCACGCTGGGTATAGGGGAACACTATTTCATCGATCTGATTGTTGCCTTTCCTTTTGCCGTCGCGGTCCAGGCCGCCTGCGATTACAGGTGGCCCGTGCGCGACGCTCGCCGTTCGCGGCCGTTACTGGCCGGGCTGCTGATGACGCTGGCCTGGATGGCCGCGCTCAGCTTTGCTCCGCAAAGACTTTGGCTAGCCTCACCGGTGATCGGCTGGACCCTGATAGGCATGACCGTATTCGCGAGCTTGTATCTGCAGCGTGTCTCGACGGCGGAGAGCTATCGAGAGCAGACGCGCGCCGAGCGCAAGCGAGTCGCCGTGGCAGCGGCGGTGTAGGTGCGCCAGCCTTCGCGCCGCATGACCTACTCCGATTTGCAGCGCCTGGCGAGAAAGCCGGTAGCGGCAGCGAGATCGATGTCGGCGACTAAAAGACCTTCCTTCCCATAAGGCTGATAACAGAGCAGAGTCCCATCGGGCCGTACTATGGCCGACGTGGTCGGAGAGCCAACGCCGGCGTAGTTCACGGAAGCGAAATAGCAGGTATTTTCAGCTGCACGGCACAGCATAGCCTTCTCGTGAAAAGAGTTGGCCGGATCGGCGAAGCTGTTGGGTACGTAGCTGCCGGGCTCGGCGGCATGAAAATGAGGGTGGAAGATGACGTGGGCGCCGCGGCGGGCAGCCCAGCGCACGGTTTCAGGATAGCGCCAGCCCTCATGACAGATGGCGATGCCAAAAGTCAGCGGCCCGGCTTTGAAGAGCCGGCGCTCTTCGCCCGGGGAGTACGTGCCTTCCTCGGAGGGATCGAGTTGTACTTTGTCCTGAAAGCCGGCGATACTTCCGTCCGGGTTGATGACCAGTGCGGTAGCCAATAAAGACCCGTCGTCCACACGTTCCGTTCCAAGAACGACCGTCAGAGATTCCTTGGCAGCGGCGGCAGCGATGGCAGCCCATGCGCGATTCAGGAACGCCGGGTCGGGCGGCGGCGGGATCTTGCCCAACCCGCGATAACCAGGCACAAAACATTCCGGAAAGCAGATGATTCGGGCGTTCCGCTCGCCCGCCTGGACGATGGCTTGTTCTGCCAGGGCGACGGACTCTTCGGGAGTAGACGGGTAGGGAAGATTGCCAAGAGCGATGCGAAATGTGCTCATCCAGGGTTCCGGGGTTTGTCCTCTATATGTTCAGGCCGGCTGCTGGTACAGGCCGATTACATTGCCGGCGGGGTCAGAGAAGCGGGCGGTAATCTCAGGCGCATCGGCGCCGATGGGCTGCACAATGGCCCCTCCATTAGCCACCACGGTCTTCAGGGTCGCTTCGACGCTGTCCACCATCACGTAAAGGAGCAGGCCCGGCTTGTTGGCCGGTGGACGGCCTGCCACCCAGGTGCCGCTCACCTCTCCAACGCCGTCGTCGAAAGCCTTGCGGCCGTCGCCGCGCTGCCGGATGTTCCAGCCAAAAACCGCCTGGTAGAAATGGGATGAGCGCTCAACGTCCATGGCGGGAAGCTCGATATAACAGATCTTGCCATTAGCAAATGTCGGGGGCATGGGGGCTCCTGCTTGATGAACATGTTAGGGCAGCCGCCGAGGGGGCGCAACCGCGCGCTCGCGGACGAGGAGTGAAGGGCGCGAGTATAGTGATGTCGAAATGTGGAGAAGCTTCGCAGGTAAATGCGGAGGTGCGCCAATGATGAAGAAGTTAGCCGGATACGTGATCGTAGCGATGATTGCGGGGACGGCGGCCATAGCACAGCAACCGCCGGTCAATTCGCTGTTGCTCGACCATCTGGCTGGCAACTGGGTGCTGCGAGGCACCATTGCGAAGCGGCAGACAGTCCATGACGTGCAGGCGGAATGGGTGCTCGGCCACCGTTATCTGCGGATCCACGAAGTTTCGCGCGAGAAGAACAGCAAGGGCCAGGCGCAATACGAAGCCATGATCTTTATCGCCCGGAATGAAACTCCAAAGCCACACTATGCCTGCGTATGGCTGGATGTGTATGGGGCGGATGTCGCCGGTATCTTTTGGCACGGCGATGCTGCAGGAGAATGCGCTTCCCTTCGTATTCAAAGATGAAAAGGGTGAAAGCACCTTCAGCAATGATTTTATTTATGATCCCAAAGCAGACTCGTGGGAGTGGCGCATGGACAACGTGGAAAAGGGCGTAGCCAAGCCATTCGGACGGGTGAAGCTGACGAGAAAGTGAAATCGCGCCTGAAG
>DATGIY010000014.1:0-2612 GCA_035295475.1 Terriglobales bacterium | reverse complement strand
CTTGGATGCGGGTTGGCAGAAACCCGATCCTTCCGTTAGCATTTACGGTTGTTTTCCCGGGCCCTCCGTTCGCATCTATAGCCGCATGCGCACGACCTTTGGCGCGGTAACGACCGAATCCGCCGGCCTGGCGGAGTGTCTTGACCACCTGGCCGCGCGCACGCACGCGGACCGGCCCCTTTCTACCTACCGGCTACAGTTCAACCGCGACTTTCGCTTTGCCGACGCCCGAGCCCTCGTCCCTTACCTGCGCGCGCTGGGAATCACCCATTGCTATGCCTCTCCCTTGTTAAAGGCTCGCACCGGCAGCACTCACGGCTATGACATAACCGACCACAACACGCTGAATCCGGAGATCGGAACCGAGCAGGACTTCCACGAATTTGTTTCCCAGCTCCATGCCCACGGCATGAGCCTGATTCTGGACACCGTGCCTAATCACATGGGAGTGGGACACGGCGACAATCCATGGTGGCAGGACGTCTTGCAGAATGGCCGCAGTTCCGCCTATGCCGATTTTTTTGATATCGACTGGGAGCCGCACAAGAGCCAACTGCGCGACAAGGTGCTGTTCCCCGTGCTGGCCGGCCCTTACGGGGCGGAACTGGAACGCGGCCACATTTCCTTGCAGTTTGATGGCGCGTTCCATATCCAATATTACGACAAGCGCATGCCGGTGGACCCGCAGACTGTTCCTCGCATCTTCGAGCCGCTCGGTGATTTGCGCGTCCAATCCATTGAGATTCCCGATTCCGACCGCAGCGATCTGGAAAACATTCTCTTTGAATTGCGGCAATTGCCGCCCAATAACTCCACCGATCCCCAACTCATCAATCGCCGGCGATCCGATTCCTCGGCGCTCCTGCAGCGCTTGTCCCAGCTTTCCGAGCGATCGCCGGCGATACGCGCGCTGATCACGACGGCGGTTTCCGCCATGAATGGCGAGCCCGGAGTTCCACCCAGCTTCGACGCCTTGCACCGGTTACTTGATGTTCAGCCCTATCGCCTCGCCCACTGGCTGGTCTCCGGCGAAGAAATCAATTACCGCCGTTTCTTCGATGTGAACGAGTTGGTGGGGCTGCGCATGGAAAATCCCCGTGTCTTTGCCGCTACCCATCAACTGCTGCGCCGCTTGCTGGCCGATGGCAGCGTGGCCGGCCTGCGCATCAACCATCCCGACGGTCTGCTCAACCCTGCGCAATATTTCATGCGCCTGCAGATGCTCTACGCCGCCAGCCAATGCTGCGGTCCCGAGCCCCGCGGGCAAACAGCTGAAAACGGTATCGAACAGGAAGTCCAAACCCTTTTTGGCCAGCATGAGTGGATGCTGCGCCAGGCGCCCCTTTTTGTGGTTCTGGAAAAAATTCTCGTTCGCGGGGAGCACCTGCCGGAATGGCCGGTAGACGGCACCGTGGGCTATGGCTTCGCCAATCTGGTCAATGGTTTGTTCATCGACTCCCGCAATCAGCGTTCTTTCACTCGCGTCTACGAGCGCTTCCTCGGCGGCCTCGTTGATCCGGATGTGGTGATTTATGAAGCCAAGATACAGGCCATGAACACCGCCCTGGCCAGCGAACTCGCCGTTCTAACCGATCTGCTAGACGATATCTCCAGCGCGGACCGCCAGGCTCGCGACTTCACCGCTACCTCGCTGCGTACGGTAATCCGCGAAACCATCGCCTGTTTTCCTGTCTATCGTACCTACATCGATGAGCGCGGCAATATCAGTGAACTGGATCGGGCCCACATTGACACTGCCATTACTCGCGCCAAACGCCGTAATGAAGCTATTCCGGCCTCCATTTTCGACTTTCTGCGCAACGTTCTCTTGCTCCAGGGGAGCGCTCCCGGGAGCGATGGCGAGGAATACCGCAAATGGCTTTATTTTGTTTTGAAATTTCAGCAGCTCAGCGGCCCGGTGATGGCTAAAGGCCTGGAAGACACCGCCTGTTACGTTTACAACCGTTTCGTCGCCGTCAATGAGGTCGGCGGCTCGCCCAAGGAATTCGGGCTTTCGACCGACGAGTTTCACCGCGGCAACCTGGAACGCGCGGAGCGCTGGCCCAACTCCCTGCTCCTCACCTCGAGCCACGATACCAAGCGCAGCGAGGACGTGCGCTGCCGCCTGGACGTGCTTTCCGAAATGCCGCGCGACTGGTCGGCCGCGGTCATGCGCTGGCGCCGCATGAACCAGGCCCGCAAGGTCACCATCAGCGATGGCCGAATCGTCCCGGATGCCAATGAGGAGTACCTGCTCTACCAGACTCTGGTCGGCGCTTGGCCCTTCCCCCCAGCCCAGGCGGAAGATTTTCCTGCCCGCGTGCAGCGTTACATGAACAAGGCCGTGCACGAAGCCAAAGTCAACCTCAGCTGGGTCAATGAGAATCCTGAGTACATTGCCGCCCTGAACGATTTCATTGCCCATATTCTCACTCCCAGCGGCCCGGGAATGCGCAATCCTTTTCTGCAGCGATTGCAGGAGTTCGTCCGCCCTGTGGCCTACTTCGGAGCGTTCAATTCCCTCGCTCAAGTGCTGCTGAAGATCGCCTCTCCCGGTTCGCCGGACTTCTATCAGGGCAACGAACTGTGGGAATTGCGCCTGGTGGACCCGG
>DATGIY010000013.1:0-6136 GCA_035295475.1 Terriglobales bacterium | reverse complement strand
ACAAATTAGAAATTAACAAATTACCAATCCGATTGTTCAATTGCCCGATTACACAATTACCCGATTCCTCACTCCTGGCTCTGGTTGGCGGCTTGCGTTGTGCCGGCCGATTTGCGAATCTCGATCGAGCCATACTGATTGTTGATCTCCAGCCGGGCAGCGCCGCTGCCCACGTTACCGCTCGCCATGCTCTGGCCGTTCTGGCTGCTGACTTTGATCTGATCAAAATCGCTGTCGATATCGCCGTCGCGGGTGCGGGCATCGACGCTGAACGTGGCTGCCGCCGGCAGCACCACCTGGATATCGCCCTTACGGTTGTCAATCTGCATGCTGCCTAAGGGCAGCGTGCCGGCATGCACTTCCACGCTGCCGTTGCTGTCCTCCACCTTGATGTCGCCGCGCACGTCATCGAGGTGAATATCCTTGGACTTGGTAATCAGCCGCAGGGGACCGACCAGCGACTTGGCCTGCAGATCGCCCGATTCCATGTTCAAGTCGCCATCGAGGCGGGAAAATTCCAGGTCTGTGCGCGAGGACTTGAAGCGCACGGTGTTCTTGATATTGGCCAGGGACATGTCGCCGAAATAGTCGCCGGTCATGGTCACGCTGCCGCTGACGTCGGAGATGTTGGTGTCGTCGAGCCGCCCGTCCACGCTCAAATCGCCCTTCAGGTGAGCCGCGGTGAGCGAGCCCTTACGCATGACCACATTGCTGTTTCCGGTAATTTCGCCGAGGTTGACGTCGCCGTGGGAATTGGAGGCCTTCACGTCCGCGTCCCGCCCCTGCACGCTGATATCTCCGTGCTGGGTGGCCACGTCGATGCTGGCCTTGCGTGGCACAAAGATTTCCAGGTCGGTATTGACGGCATGCTCATCGCCGGCTCCGGTCGTGTTGGCGTTAACCGTCACCAGAGTGCCCGCCACCGCGATCGTGGGCCGCGTTTGGGCGTCAATTTCCTTGGACTGCTGCTCGCTGTCGGCCGCCAGACGCTTGTGCACGATGATCTTGATTTCGCTGCTATCCGCGGGGCTTATGGTGACGCCGCCGCGATTCGACACTACGCGCAGGCTGGCGCCGGCGGGGAAAGTTTGCTGCAGCTGATCATTGAAGCTGTAAGTCTCCCCGAACACGGGCCACATGTTGTCGCCCATGTCCACCTCGTCGCCCAGGGCGTGCCAGTTGACGCGCGCCGCCTGGCTGGCGATCAGCCCGGCGCAGACCAGGAAGAGCAGCAGAAAGAATCCACCTACCCCGATGCCTGTAGCCCGCGAGCCTTGGCGCTGCGCCTGGTAGTACTCGATCAGCTTCACCACTCCCCAGATGATGATCAGCACCGGCCAGTAGCGCGCGAACCAGATCCCCAGCGCCCGCCAGGTCAGCACGTGCATGTTGCCCAGCAGGAAAACGATGCCCAGGATGATCAGAACCACCGGCCCGGCAAACGAGCGGTGACGCCGCGGCGGTGTTACGACTGGCGCAGGACTAGACATGGCCCACCTCCCCGCCGACTTCTCCGCCTGCCGCTTGTGGTGCTGTCTGCTGCTCGCCCCCGGATGGGGCAGCCGGCGGCGGAGATGGCGCACCGCCCGCGGTTGGAGGCGGAGGTTGCATGTGCCCGGTCGTGGGCGCATTGCTCTGCAGAACCTTGACCAACCCAATCACCAGCAACAGGATGGGCCAGGTGCGCCCGAATCCCACTACGTGCACGGCTTCCAGCAGGAACAGGCCACCCAGCGTCACCAGGATTGCCGGACCCATTAATCCCCGGCTGCGGCAATGGGCGCAGCCGCAACCGGCTGGGGGTTCACCCGCGAGCCCGTAGCGGCGCACGAAGATCCACACTCCTAAGCCGATCAGCAGCACCGGCAGCCACAGACGGCTGAAGGTGTGGAAGGCAAACAGTCCCAGATTGCCCAGCAGAAAGAGCACACCCAGGATAATCAGGACCAGCGCGCCGGTAGGCACGTTAGCGAAGCTGGTCTTTCCACCTGCGGTCAACACCTGTCCCAAGCCGAAGGGGTCGGGAGCGGGCTGGCCCAACTGCAGCGCCTTGGCGGAGCGATACGCGTCCACGATCTGGTAGACGTAATAGAAGGCAATCGCAATCCCAAACAGGGTCGACTGCGCATCTCCACCGCTGCTGGCGCCCCATACCAGGAACGCAAAGATCAGCATGTGCGCCAGTCCCTTCGCGTACTGAGCGCAGTACACCGCGCCCACGCCAAAGGGGAAGAAAGCAGCCAACACGGCCGCCAGGCCGGGATTGGGGCCGCTGGACGGAACCACCATTACCGGAGCCGCCGGCGTTGTTCCCGTCGGCATAGCGCCCGGCGCGGGCGCTCCCGCCGGCGGCATCACATCTTGCAGCCGCTGCGCCAGACAGTTCTCGCAGTAGATCACTCCACGCACGTCGCGCTTGCAAGCGGCGCACAGCGCCGTTCCGCAGGTTCGGCAGTAGGCGACTGCCGGCACTTCCTTATGCACCGCGCAGTTCATACCAACCTCCTCAGCGCGTGTACCGGCCATAACTGCAGGTCCCCGGCCGGCGCCGAGGCCAGCACAGGCTGGTCCTCCTGCCGGCTGTAATTCTGTTCCCGATTATGGTCTGGTGCTCCGCTGGTATTGTTGTTGCGATTCTTCTCCTTTACCGGCCGGGCAGGTTCTTCCGGCTCCGTTACCCGCTTCAAGTCGCGTACGCGCGATTCCAGCTCATACACGAAGCGGATGTTCTCGTAGTACTTGACCACCTTGGCGGAGGTCTCGTAGTAGCCGCGCACCAGGGCGCTGGGACGCAGATCCGCCGTCCGCAGAGCCCCCAGCCGCACGCCTGCCGCATTGAGAGCGATGGACACGGAGAAGAACGCCATCGCAAACGACATGGCAAAGCGCGGCTGGCGCGCCAGTCCCCACACTGGCGCCAGCACCGGGGATATCCAGCCCCGCAGCCGCTCCGGCCAGGGAGGAGTCACGGGGACGGCCGCCGGAACGCGCGCTTGCGCGCCCGTGGTCGCCGCCAGGATTCTGTTCACCAGGTGGGCGGGCGGATCTATCTCCGGCACCGCCTTCAACCAGCGCAGGCCAGTTTCGGCCTGGGTGAACAGGGGACCGCAAACGGGGCACAGTTCCTGGTGTTGCCGGAAACTCTCCAACTGAGTTCCGCCCAGCTGCCCGTCCAGCGCTTCCGCCAGCAGAGCCTCGAACTCGGCGCACTGCATGCGGATTGGGTTTTCGCCTGGCATCAAATCACCTGCCTATAAGTACGTGATAGCAGGCGCGCAAGTTCCGCACGCCCGCGGTTGATTCTGGATTTGACGGTCCCCTCCGGCACCTTCAGGACATTGGCTATCTCCTTGTAATCCATGTCCTGTAGGTCCCGCAGGATAACCGCCTCCCGCAATTCCGGGGAAAGTTTCTGCAGGCCTTCGTGGACCGCCTGCCCAGCCTCCCGGCTGCGGACCTGCTCATCCGGGCTGGGGCTGGATTTATCCTCGATTTGCTCGCTCAGGGCCCGCCCTTCCTCCTCCTGCGCCGGAGCGGCGTCCAGGGAGTCCGTCAGGCGATCGTGCTTGCCCTTACGAAAGTGATCTACCAGCAGGTTGCGGGTGATGGTGGTTACCCAGGTCAGGAATGCGCCCCGCTCCACGTCGTAGCTGTCCAGGGTCTTGTACATCTTGATGAAGACTTCCTGGGTGAGGTCGTCGGCATCCTCAGACGATCCCGCAAACCTATAGCAGATGTTGTAGATACGCCGCTGATAGCGGCGAACGATATCCTCCCAGGCTGCGGCATCGCCGGCAAGGCAACGACGGAGAAGTAGGCCTACGACATGGGCGTCTTCCAACCAGCACTCCCGAGAAGAGCTTCTGGCTCCAGCCAAAAGCGTCCAAGAACCGGGGAAATTCCCTCCTGCACCTACGGATACGCGGCCCGCAACCCAAAAGTTCTCTGTTGTGTGAAGAAGTTATTCTAGCAGAGGGATTTACAGATACAGCCGCGCCCAGATCGGCACAAAAGCGCCGTTGGAGCGGCGCCTGGCCGTGATTTGAAAGCCCTTACTTACGCGGACCAGCCGAGCCGGCAACAGGCTGCCCGTTGAGAAAGCAACTGGCGGCACTGCCGTTGGCCACGGATTTGATCGTCTGAGTCTGATCAGCACAGTAGGCGGGCTGCCCCGGGGTAAGCGGAACCGCGGCAATCTGAAAAGTAGCGGCGGGAGGGCTGCCGCAGCCGCTGAGGGTGAACTTGTATCCAGCCTTGTTGCCGCTGGCCAAGGCGGCATCCAGCATTGGCGGCGAGGTTGGGGCGGGACTGAATCGCAGAGTGGCGAGTTGCGCCAGGCTGCAGGTGAATCCCTGCTCTGGGTGGGCGCCCTGGTAGCGGAATTCGGCGAATAACAGCGCGCGAATGGATGACGTGACCTGTTGCTCGGGCAACAGTGAAGATGTGACCTGCAATTTCTCTTTCACGGCTTTAAGCAGTTCAGGATCATCCAGGGGCAAACGCAGCGTCATCGCGACCTCGCGCAAGCGCCATATGCCTTTCTGCAGCGCCATGGTGAGCGTGAGTTTGGGAAAAAACTGGCTGACCGGTTGCTCCTGGCCGTCTTTCAGGGTGTGGAAGGAAAGGTCCATTTCATCGCGGTCGCCCATCAGATCATCACGGTCAATGTCGACTTGAACCCTTTGCCCCGTGCGCCGATCGCGGCAGACCAGCAATATCGACCCCGCCTGGAAGGTTTGCGTATCCGAATCGGCCTGGAAGGAGCCGATGCCCATGGCCGGCAAGTTGCCCAAAGCTTGCTGGGTGGCCACCGGCAGATGCTTCTGAAAAGTCCCGGGTGTTTTGCTGAAGAGCATTTCGATGAGCGCCTGGCGCGGAGTCTGCGGCGGACTTGCTTGTTGCGCGCGGCTGAGAGGCGCGGCGAACAACAGCAGCAAAACAAGGCAGCGGGCCATCCCGGTTCCTCCTGACGTTCCCGACCGCACCTTAACCGGGCCGCGCACTCCTGGCAATCACCATCTGGGAACCTCCCCAGGCTTGACGCCTGCGCCGTAATGGATCAGTATTGACAGTGTCATGATTGATCTAATAATGCTGGCCCACTTGCTGGAAGGCCCCAAGCACGGTTATGCGCTGAAGAAACAGGCGGGCAGCGTTTTTGCCCGGCCTGAGCTGCACAACAACCTGGTCTATCCCCTGCTGCGCCGCTTCACCAGCGAGGGCTGGGTGGCGAGAAAGAGCGCTCCCGGCGAGCGCGGCCAGACGCGCCAGCAATATGCACTGACCGCCGCCGGCCGCCGCGCCCTGCTCGAGCGCCTGAACACCTTTGGCGAGAAGGAAGCCGAGTCGACGGAGGAATTTCTGCTCCGCGTCGGGTTGTTTGAATTGCTGGAGCCGATCGCACGCGAACGCATTCTCGATGTCCGCCGGCGGGTTCTGGCTCGCCGCCAGCAGCACTTCGAGCGTCTGCGGCAAATGGAAATGGGAGCGTACGGCAATGAAGTGGTGAATTTCCTGCAGCAGCGCGTGAAGAACGAAATGGAGTGGCTGCAGCGTATTCGCCGCCTCTCGCTCCAGCAATCATCAACTCAGCGGGTACAAAATTCGGCCCGATTCAAGCGCGAGAGAGTTGCCGCCGCTCACGGCGCAAGGAGCGCATCATGAGGCCATGGCAACAGTTCAGCGTGGAAACCTGGCTGTGGCTAATGTTCGCCGGGTACTGGTTCGTCGCCTCACGCATGACGGCCAAAACCAAAGCGCAGGAAAGTCTGCTCACCAGCTTGCCCCGCAACCTGGTGCTGGCACTGGGCGGAGCGCTGCTATATGCCCACCGGCTCTCGATCGGAATTCTTGGCCGGCGTTTTGCTCCCGCTTCGCCGGAATTGCGAATAGCGGGAATCGCGCTTACGGCCGCCGGACTGGCCCTGGCTTTCTGGGCGCGCTATCACCTGGGCCGCAACTGGAGCGGGCAAATCACGCTGAAGGAGGGCCACACGCTGGTGTGCACCGGCCCCTACAAATACCTGCGCCACCCTATCTATTCCGGCATCCTGATAGCGGTTTTGGGGACCGCCCTGGTAGTGGGGCGTTATCGCGGGCTGCTGGGGCTATTTTTGATCTTCCTGGGATTCTGGTG
>DATGIY010000012.1:0-4269 GCA_035295475.1 Terriglobales bacterium | reverse complement strand
AATTCCGTGCATTCCGTGCTTCCGTGGTGAACCCCTGTTACGAACCAGGACGATCGCCGTATTGCCAATGTCACAACCGCATGTGCGCCGCGTCACTGAACGCTTGTGACGAGCGGGTTACAACTGCACTTAGCGCCGCAGTGGCGGCCGCAGGTGCTTTATGTCCAACGAACTTTTCGCGTACGCGCTGTTCCTCATTCCGCTCTTTCTGGTTGGCATCTATCTGGTCACCGGCCTTCCGATCGCGCTCAGCCTTCAGAACTATTACGCCAACCGCGGGCGTCAGCCGGTGAAATGTCCGGATTCCGGCCAGCCCGCCGACGTCACCGTCGATCGCAAATTCGCTTTCTGGGCGGCGCTGCGCGGCCAGGAGCATTCGCGGCTGGAATCGTGTTCGCGCTGGCCGGAGAAGGGCGACTGCGGGCAGGAGTGCCTGGCGCAACTTGAAGCTTCGCCGGAAAACATTCGAAGCCTGCTGACCAAGTGGTATGAAGGCAAGAGCTGCGCGCTATGCGCTCGCTCCCTTGCCCCCTCTGACTGGCAGCGCAGCCGCCTGGCGGTGCTGAATAGCGAGCAGAAGCTGTTTGAGCTTCGCCAGATGACGTTGGAGAACCTTGCTTCCGCACTGGAGAACATGAGTCCCCTCTGCTGGACATGCCACCAGCAGGAGCGCGCGCGACAGCCCATTGCTGTGAAGCATCTCAAGGGCGAGCGCCCGGTGATCACGGTCGAGCAACAGGCGTAGTCAACTGCTTACAAATGGCTGCAGCCGCCGCAGCACCGACTCCGCAGCCTGCACCTCCAGCTCGACATAGCCATCGCGATACCGCCGCGAGAATACCTGCGCCTTGGCGTCCAGCCATGCCAGCGACTTGCCCTCGGATTGCGGTACCCGCAGCCGCACCCGCTGGAGAGGGTCAGCGCTGATATTCCTATCGATGGCGGCAAGCAGTTGCTCCAGGCCGGCGCCCGTAACGGCTGAGATGTGTACCACACCGTCAGAGTCACGAAGGCTCGCCCGCTTCTTCTCCGGCAGCAGGTCCACCTTATTCATGACATAGAGGCGCGGCTTGTGCTGCGACTCCAGCTCGCGCAGCACCTCTTCCACCTGCTCCTGCTGTTCATCAGCGATCGGACTGGTCGCGTCAGCCACGTGCAGCAGCAGGGAAGCGCGCTGCACCTCTTCCAGCGTGGCGCGAAAAGCGGAGACCAGGGTGTGCGGCAAGTCACGGATGAATCCCACAGTGTCGGACAGAAGCGCCTCGCGTTTGGACGGCAGTTGGATGTGCCGCAATGTGGGATCGAGAGTGGCAAACATGCGGGGGCTTTCCAGCACGCCCGCCCGGGTCAGCGCATTGAACAGCGTCGACTTTCCCGCATTGGTGTAGCCCACCAGGGCCACCGTGGCGATGGGCGCCGACTCCCGCCGCCGGCGCTGCTGCCCGCGCGTGCGCCGCACATTCTCGAGCTGCTCTTCCACGTGGCGAATTCGGCGATAGATCTTGCGGCGGTCGGTTTCCAGCTGGGTTTCGCCCGGTCCGCGTGTGCCGATGCCACCCCCAAGCTGCGACATCTCCCGGCCTCGTCCTGCCAGCCGTGGCAGCAGATATTGAAGCTGCGCCAGTTCCACCTGCAGCTGCCCTTCGCGAGTGCGCGCATGCCGGGCAAAGATGTCGAGGATCAGCTGCGTGCGGTCGATGACCCGCACCTCCAGGCTGCGCTCCAGGTTGCGCTGCTGCGACGGCGTCAACTCGTGGTCGACGATGACCAATTCGCTTTCGGTAGCGGCAATTGCGCCCGCCAGCTCCTGTACCTTACCGCTGCCAATCAACGTGGCGGGATCGGGGCGCTGCCGCCGCTGCATCATCTCCCCGGCAATCATCGCGCCGGCACTTGCGGTCAGCTCCCGCAGCTCAGCAAGAGATTCGCCGGAAGCAAGCGCATCACTGGCATCGGGAATGGCAGGGCCGGCCGAGGCTGCATGACGTGCCGCCCGCGCCATCGGCGGCACATTGCCTGCGGTTTTCGCCTGCCTCTCGAGGGCAGCGGGGGCATCGCCCTCGGCTTGACGCTGCGCGGCGCGGCGTTCGCGCTTCTCTTCCCCAGAAGAAAAATGGACGCCGACCAAAAAGGCCCGCTCCTTACGGTCCGGGCCTTGCTGGGCCGAGTTCTTGTTTCGGGTGAACGAAGAAATTTAACCCTCCACTGTTGTGCTGACACTCCCAGCCGTAGAGACCGTCTCGGCGGCCTGCCGCGACTCGACGTGACGCTCATGCGCCACCCGGGCCATTACCACAGTCGAAATTGCGTGTTTGAAGATCAACTGCTCCTGGTTGTTGGTTTCCAAAACCACGGAGTATTTGTCAAAAGAGCGAATGCGCCCCGTCAGCTTCACTCCGCTGAGCAGATAAATCGTAATGACAGATTTGTCCTTGCGGGCAGTATTCAGGAACGAGTCTTGTATGTTCTGTGCTGGCTTGCTGTCCATGGGTCCTCCCCGGCTTTTGCAAAAAACAGCCAGCCCCAGAGTTCGCGGCCCCGCACGAACAGGGGTCTGTTCAGTATGGTCACGCGCCGCTCCTCGAGCAGACGAGCGACGACACCGGCATTATAGTCAACCCCAAGATAATATCCGCCGGGTGCCGTTGCAGTGGCAGGCGGCACAGACCAACGTGACATGACCTTCGCGCAGTGCGAAAGCCAACAGGCACGTCAATCCACGCCAAAGCTCCACTTACGTGTCGGTCGCATCTCTCGACGCGCAGCTTTCCGGAATGTCTGTTGAACCGACCTGGCTGGACTGGCACTATCTTCTTTCCGATTACCGGAGTTCCGATTGCCCAATCCCCCGCAGCCCGCAACCGAGGACGGCACCCGCACCGACTGGGTGAGCGCCGACTCCATCTTGTTTGCCTCGGCCCATCGGCCATGGCCCGCTCCCATGGCGCCGTGGATCATGACGCAGCGCTGGAACGACTTGCTCTTCCTGCATTATGCGCTTGCGCCGGAGGTAGTGCGCGCGCTGGTCCCCGAAGTGCTGATGCTCGACACCTACGAGCGGCGCGCCTGGATCTCGGTCACGCCCTTCTGGCTGAACCATCTTCGCCCGCCTGGCGTGCCCGCCATGCCTTGGGTTTCGCGCTTCGGCGAGGTGAACGTCCGCACCTATGTCAACCATAGCGGTAAGCCGGGGGTGTATTTCTTCAGCCTCGATGCGGGAAACCTCTCGGCCGTGTGGGGCGCGCGCGTTTTCTATCGGCTGCCCTACTGGCACGCTACGATCAAGGTGAAAGGCAAGGGGACGGCGAACATCGAATACCGCTCGAAGCGCGAGCACGGACCGAAGCCGGCGGAACTGGTCTGCTCCTACGGCCCTGCGGATAACCTTCAGCACACCGCCCACGAAGGATCGCTGGAGCACTTCCTCACCGAGCGTTACTGCCTGTACGCCTTCAACCGAGGGCGGCTCTACCGCGGTGAAATCCACCATTTGCCCTGGCCGCTGCACCCCGCGCGCTTTGAGATCGAAACCAACACCATGGCAAAACCCACCGGCCTTGTCTTGTCCGCAGAGCCCGATCTCGCCTCCTTCACGCGCGAGCTCAAGGTACTGTTCTGGGCACCTGAGCGGCTGCTGTAGCGCCGGCCGTCGCTACCGATTTGCTTAGCGTCGGGAAGTTGCGGGCGATCACTGGTGATAGGGCCATGTTACGCCAACCGTGTAATGGCGATAGGCCGCTTGACATTCAAGGAAAATCCACTACCATATGGTTGTGGATCGCCTGGGTAGAACATTTGCGGCTTTGTCCGATCCAACTCGGCGGGCGATGATCGAGCGGCTCTCCCGTGGGCCTGCCTCTGTGCACGGTTTGACAGAACCGTTTGCACTCTCGCAGCAGATGATTTCAAAACATATTGCCTACCTGGTGCGCGCGCGGATTGTGATCAAGACCAAGCGGGGACGAGAGAGTATTTGCACGCTTAGGCCAGAGGCTATAAAGACAGTCAGCGACTGGGCGATTAGCTATCGCCGATTTTGGGAAGAGAGTTTCGACAAGCTGGATGTGGTTGTGAAGCAAATGAAAAAAGCGGAGGTTGCACATGACAAAAAGCACGGTGAATGAGACGGAGCGGATGGTTGTCACCAGAGTTTTTGATGCCCCACGCGAGTTAGTTTGGAAGGCGTGGACAGACCCGAAGTACGTGAGGCAGTGGTGGGGGCCGAAGGGCTTTACCGTGTCCGCTTGCCAGATGGATTTTCGCGTTGGG
>DATGIY010000011.1:0-2117 GCA_035295475.1 Terriglobales bacterium | reverse complement strand
GGGGCTTGGGCTCGCCGCGGCGACAATCCGCCAGAGCTAAGGGCCAGGCCAGGTCGCCATCGCCGGTGATCACCGCATGCGCCGCTCCCAATTCGCGGGCTTCTTCCGGGTAGAGTGTGGCGTGAATACCTCCAAAGATGACATACGCACCGCGGGCGCGCGCTTGCCTGCCGATCGCGTAGCCGCGCAGCGCGTTGGCGGTGTGAATGCCGATTCCAACAACATCCCCGCTCCGCACAAGCTTGAGATCGATCGTTTCCAGGGTTTCGTCCACCAGCACGGGATCGCCGAATTCTCGGGGCGTCGCCGCCGCCAGTACGTAAAGCCAGCGTGGCGTGATAACGGCAGTACCGAAGGAAACATCACTTGGATTTACAAGGTGTACCTTCATGTGCGATCAAGCCTTTCCAACAGCACGCTTGGGCGAGCACACGCATTTCGGGGAACAAAATTCCCGGAGCGGGTGCCGCAGTTGAAATACGCTCTCTGGGCCAAAGGGAAGGCGACCCGATGAACAGGCACATTGTACCTGCACTCAGCGGAGATGTTACGGAAATGTGCTGGAGTTGCCAGCGCTACCGGGCGGGGGGAACCGCTCGCTCCGAGGCCGTCTTTGTCGCCCCGGCCCTCTGGCGGACGAGCAGCGCCAGCCGAGGAAACAGGAAAGCCCCCGCGGCATCATCAATCACGTTGACCTGGCAAGTGTAGAAGCCCGGCTTCAGGTCCTGCAGCGGAACCTCCACCTGAAAGGCGGCGGCGTGGCGGTCCGCGGTGTTGATCTGCTGCAAGGTTACCACGGGCGTTTCGTAGATCTTGCGGCTGCCGTCAAAAAACGCCACACTGCTCAGCAGGCGTATTCCCGCATTAGAATTCGTGTGCCGCGCACCGGGTGCGTCATTGGCGCCCTCGCGCGCCGGATCATAGACCTCGTAATAGATGTAGAGCTGCTGGTTGGACGAGAAAACGTGGGTCACACTGGGCACAAGTTCCCAGCCGCTGCGTATCAGCGGATTTTCTTCGTGGCCCTTTGCCGGTTGCCGCTGGCTGGCCAGCACTACGGTACTCATCTTCAGCGGCTCCTTGTTCATCTCGGGGATAGTCAAGTCGGTTTCAAACGACCCGGTTCTCCCCGTCTGATTCTCGCGCACGATGAACTTCAAATGAAACTTCCCCGGCGGCAGCACCACTCCGGTATCGTACTGCACGTTTTTGCGTTGCACCTGGAGGGAGCCGCGCACCGCCAGCTTGACCGTATCCCGCACCCGGGCCATCGGCCGCTTGGCCGAATCCAGCACCACGCCCAGCACGTCAATCGTGGCGCGGTCCTGATCCTTGTTACGTGTGAACGGAATCTCCGATCCCGGAACAACGATCGAGACGGGCACAAAAAATTTGGCGCGTCCCAAGCGGAAATATCCGGCGGAAAGAAAAACCGGCAAATCGGTGCTGGGCAGATCTGAGGCCAGATCCTGTTCCAACTGGTTTTCGCGGCCCTCGCGATTGGTGTGCCGGAAGTCAGCCGGGGCATAGTAGCCGCGCCGATAGACCAGCTTCACGTCCGGCCGGTTTAGCCGCACGGTGATGCGCCGATAGCGCCCATCGCGTATGGGATTGCTGCTGCGGTAGCCGAGCAGATAATACGTGGAGGTATCTTCCTGAACCCGCCGGAACACCTGGCTGAAGTCATTGCTGTCCAGAAAAGCGCGGCCACCGGTATCGCCGGCTAAGGTAACCAGCGTCTCCTGGGTCGTGAAGTTGGAATTGAACTGATTGAGCGTCGCTTTCCCCGAATAAGGAGCGGTGCCGCGCAGGCTGGCCTGTTGCGCTTCTCCTCCGGGTACGATCGCCTGCAAGCCGCGGGTGTCCAGCGTGTAAAAGGATACGTTCGAGCGCACGGCTGCGTTGACGGTTGCCCGCAGTTCCGACTGGTTCTCCACCCCGGTGCGGTCCATCCCGCTGGCAAAATAGATGATGGATTTTTTCTGATCCACCTGCGACATCGATTCCGCCAGCGCCCGCAACGCCTCCAGCCGCCGGTCGGTGTTAAAGATGTTGTATTCCGTGTCATCGGGGGTGAAGGCCTGCGAGGTTTCCGGTGTGCCTTCAGTCGTTCCCGT
>DATGIY010000010.1:0-2125 GCA_035295475.1 Terriglobales bacterium | reverse complement strand
TGATGTCGCTGTTGTCCATTTCCAGCACGGACACGGCATGGCCGTTCTGCGCCAGCAACTGGCGTTCGGCTTCCACCACGCGATCCTCGCCTCCCGGCTGCTGGTAGCGGTTGTGCAGGATGAGCACCCTCATGGCGCTGCCTCCAGCAGTTGCGGCGAGACGCCGATCTGGAGCGAGGCGCCGGAAATCTTGCGCTCCCGGCCGGCGAGATCGCGGACTTCGCTCACCTTCCAATCGCGCGGCAGGCTGAAGGCGGCGCTGCGGCGGGCGTTCCACACGATCCATTGGCGGGCGCTTGAGCCCGACAGCGAGCAAACCCAGTTGTCGCCGGCGTCGGACTTGCATTCCTCCACGCGGCGCCCGGTCAGCCAGCGATTAATTTCCGAATAAGCGGCGGCGGGAGCTTCGGGCCGGCCGGCGGAGTCGGTCATCTGCAAGGAGACCCACCCATGGTTGTCCCACGCGTACCAGTAGAAGCGGCTCACGCCCGCGGCCCAGCTCAGCACGTAGGCGCGGGCAACGTACGCCGCGGCCATGTCTTCGGACGGAAACGGTTTGGGATGCGCCCATCCCGCCTCCGTATTCCAGATCGGCAGGCGCAACTTGCGGCGCGCGAGCACGGCGCGAATGTCGTCAATGCGGTTGACCATCTGCTCGGGAGGAGCGGGGTCCACATAAAGGTGATAGCCGATCACGTCCACGTACTGGCCGCCGCCCTGCGCCAGGAACTGATCGAGCCACTGGATGCCGCCGGCTTCAGTTGCCGCGGGCGAAACGATGCGGATGGAGGGATCAATCTCGCGCAGCACCTCGCGGGCAACGCGGGTGAGTTCGATCATCTGCGGCATGGTGCCAGTGAAAAACCCGGGCAGGTTCGGCTCGTTCCAGATTTCGTACGTGCGGATGCGCCCCTGGTAGCGGAGCCCGATGGTGCGGACGTAATCCCGCCAGTCCTGCATGTTCTGCGGCGGGGCTGCGTTTCCGGGCTGGTAAGACGAGGGCTCCGCGGGGCGCGACGATGCCCACTGCGGGCACGGTCCCAGCGGAAGCAGCACTTCCACGCGGTGCTCTTCCGCGCTCTTCACGTAGGAATCCAGCAGTTCGAATTTCCACTCGCCTTTTTTCGGCTCCAGTTGCGGCCAGCTCACGCGCGCGTCCCAAAGGCGCCAGGTTTCAAACGGCACGTTGGGCCACGCCGTCCCTTCCGCAAGGCGATGGATGTGCATGCCGAAAAAGCTGGCAGGCACAGTGTCCTGCGGGCGCGCCAGTCGCCGGGCGTCCAGCGCGAATGCACCGGCGGCGAGCGAAACTGCAATCAGGATGGAGGCGACGGTTTTCATGGGGAAAGGCCTAGGCGGACTCCGAATAGCGAATGTTGAGCGACCCGTGCGTTCCGGCTATGGGCATCAGGTCCGCCAGCACCAGGTCCGCGACCTGCTTGCTGGTCAGCAGGCGCGAGGCATCACAGGGCTTTACCTCGCGAATGACGGCACGCCGCAGCGCCGACCGAAATTCTTCCGGATTACAGGGATCGAAAATGTTTTCCGGGGCGACCAGTTCCGCGGCGCATCCGGCGTAACGCGAGCACAGCACGGGAATTCCGCTGAGGACCGCTTCGTTCACCACCAGGCCCCAGACGTCGGCCAGCGTGGGAAACACCAGGCAGTCGGAGCGGCGGTAAACGGCGGACATCTCCTGCGGGCTTTTGGCCGGCTCGAAGATCACGTTGTCCAGTTGCAGGGTGCGCGCCAGTTGCTGCATCTGCCCCGACTCGGCACCTTCGCCGACCAGCAGCAGGTGAAACTTGAAACCTTCGCGGCGCAGCGCGGCAGCGGCGTGCAGCAGCCTGTCTACTCCCTTGCGGCGGATGAGGTGCCCGGCGCACAGCAGGACCGGCTCGGCCGTGGTGATGGTCGCCGCCCGCGGCGGGAACATGCGCTCGTCCACGCAGTTCTGGATCTGGGTGATGGCGTGGCGCGGGATTCCTAACGACATCAGGTATTCGGTGGAAGTCCCTCCGTAGCTGATCCAGCGGTCCGCCAGCTTCGCGATCATCGAGCGCACCGCTTTTTTCATCCCGCCGATGGTGCTCTCGGTACGCGGCGTGCCGCCCCACCAGACCCA
>DATGIY010000009.1:0-3009 GCA_035295475.1 Terriglobales bacterium | reverse complement strand
GGCCAATTGCCGAAGTAGTAGAGGCGCCAGGCGCGCAAATAGGCGGCGTTCGCCTTGACGGGATCGCTGCTCTCCAGCGCCTTGCCCTGTGCCATGTAGCGGTCGGCTACGGCGTCAAAGGCAGCAGCCCACTCGTCCATGTTCTTGCTGTGAATGTGCTGGAACGCTTCGCTGACGTCCCCCGGGTCCAGCCCGATCATGGGATACATCCCGGTTTTTGCCCGCGCCAGCGCCTCGGTTTTGATTTCCTCCAGGCTTCGTTCGCGAGGCTGTTCCTGCGCGGCGTAGCTATCGGCGCTCATGGCGGTCATGGCAAGCAGTAAGGCGAGAGCGATGTTGAATGCGGCAGATTTTGACACCCGTGTTTCCCCCTTTGGCCTGTGGTGGCACTCACAAAATGTCTCCGAGTCCTTAGCTGCCTTCTCTGCACTCTGGGTGGAGCAGGCCTTCAGGCCTGCAACAACGACAGCGATTAGAACTCGGGCCTTCAGCTCTGAGGTACCCCGCCAAATCCTCTTATACCTCAGGGACTAAAGCCGCTCGCTCCTGGCTCGCCTTTATTGCAAGGCCGAGGCCTGCCCCACCCTCCCCCTGGTCGTTTCACCAATAATTCAAGCCTGCTTGACGCTGCTGGTTGCTAGTGTATGGCCGCACTCGTCTGCGCATGCTTCAGATGCTGATCGAAATATGACATGGCGACTTCAAACGCCTTCTCCTGGACCGCATCGGGCTTGTAAGAACCATCGGGCTGGCGATAACTGAACACGTAGCCGTGCACCGGATGGCTGAAGCTCACCCAGGTCACATCCTTGCCCGACTCCTTCATCCATTCGTAAGTCAGCTTGAAGATTCCCTGCAGGTGGTCCTGATCGCGGCCCATGATCAGGATGGGAGTGTGAATGGTTTTGATCCGCTCCATGGCCGCGGCCTTGTTGGCATTGCGCCGAACTACCTCAACATCCTGGTATTGAATTTCCGTGCCTTCCCGCGGAGCGCTGGGCCCGGTATTGACGCTCAGAAATTCGTGCGCCGCGGGCTCTATGCACACTCCCGCCCCAAAGTCGTATTCGCTGGCCGCTTTCAGAATCATCTCGCCGCTATGGCTCACCCCCATCGCTCCAATGCCGTTCTTATCCACATAGGGCAGGGTCTTCAGATAGCGCAGAATGGCAATCAAATCCTCGTGGTCCAAAGTTGGGTTCGACTTCAGCGTGCGCCTGCCCCCGCTGATGCTGTCCGGCAGATTCTGGCCAGGCCGGTACTCGTTCTCATAAAAATGCGGCACTTCGTTGCGGTAGTTGATGGTGGCCACCACATATCCGCGGGCAATCATGCGATCCTGCATCGGCGCCAGCCGCTGCACCAGATCCTCCACCTTCAACATGCCGCGCTTGCCTTCTCCGAAGCCCATGGTAATTACCGGGAAAGGCCCGTTGCCCTTGGGCTTGCGCACCGCGATGGGAACGTAGATCTCGTCCTTCGTCAGGACAAAGGTGTAATCCGCCGGGATATCGGAGCCCGGCACCGGCTTGCGGATGATGTAGCCGTGGGAGGGCGTTTCTTCCGCGGGAGGCGCTCCCCCGGGCAGTTGCGCCCACAAGGTGGAGTCCAATCCCGGGACTGCCAAAAGAACACCCATGATCCCCAGTGAACCTAGAATCTGCACGAGACCGCGGAGCGCCATATGCAAAGCCCCCCTGCCATCCAAAATTGGTATGATGCTTCTACCACTTGGCCTCTATACCCGTCAACAGATTGCGCATCTCTCCCGCGCCCCCGGCGCTGTTTCCCGCCATGCACTTAGCCATTTGCGGCTTTGCCAGTATGATCTTTTGACCCGGTTGCTAAATGCCTAATCCCGGAAACTCAGCCAGCCCAGTTAAGGCCGCACTCTCCTACCCGGATTTCGTCTCTTACGAAATCGGGCGGCTGTTCATCGTCCTCGCCCTGGAAATGCAATCGGTGGCGGTGGGCTGGCAGGTGTATGACATCACTAAACGCCCCTTGGACCTGGGCCTTGTCGGGTTGGCCCAATTTCTGCCTGGCCTCTTCCTATTCCTGGCTTCCGGCCACGTGGCCGATCGCTTTGATCGCCGCCAGTTGATGATGCTCTGCTATGGCGGATTTGCCCTCTGCTCCGGACTGCTGCTGGAAATCTCCTGGCGCGGCCCTTCCTCCGTGCACGCCATCTACGCCGTGCTGGTGCTGCTCGGAGTGATGCGCTCCTTCAATGCCCCGGCGGGGCGTGCCCTGCTCCCGCAACTGGTTCCGGAATCGTATTTCCCCACCGCCGTGGCCTGGAACGCCAGCGTGTTTCAGAGCGCAACCATCATGGGACCGGTCTTTGGAGGCTTGATCTACGCCTTCTTCCGCGGCGCGAGCGCGGTCTACGGATTATCCATGGCGGGCGCCGGGATCGCGCTTTTCGCCGTCGCCCGGATCAAGCACCGCGTCCGTATCAAGCGCCAGGAAGACGTGAGCCTGGGCAGCGTGCTGGCCGGCTTCCGCTACGTTTGGCGGCAGAAATTGATCCTGGGCTCCATTTCTCTCGACATGTTCGCTGTTCTCCTGGGTGGAGCCGTTGCCCTGCTGCCGGTCTATGCCCGCGAAATCCTGCACACCGGCCCCTGGGGCCTGGGATTGCTGCGCAGCGCTCCCGGTGTGGGCGCGGGTCTCATGGCACTGATGCTGGCCTATCGACCACTTCGCCGCCGGGTAGGCGTCACCATGCTGTGGTGCGTGGCCGGATTCGGCGTCTTCACCATCGTTTTTGGCCTCTCGCGCAACATGGTGGTCTCGCTGCTAGCCCTGGCCTTGGTGGGTGCCACCGACATGGTCAGCGTGGTGATCCGCGGCACCCTGGTGCAACTCGCCACCCCTGACGAGATGCGTGGCCGCGTCAACGCCATTGACATGCTTTTCATCGGCACGTCCAACGAATTCGGACAGTTTGAGTCAGGCCTGACCGCGCAATGGTTCGGCACGGTTCCGGCCGTAGTGCTGGGAGGA
>DATGIY010000008.1:0-3935 GCA_035295475.1 Terriglobales bacterium | reverse complement strand
AGGAGAGCTGATACGCTTTTGCGGCCTCCTGCTGCGCTTTTGTGCTGTAACCTAGCGAACTCCAGGCGTTCGCCAGGGCGGAGTGGGCGAGGGCGTACTGCGGATCAGCCGCTGCCGCCTGTTGCAGCAGGTCGCGAGCTGCCAAGGCATCGAACTCCCGCAGCTTGGACAGACCCTCGGCATAGAGCCGGGTTGCGCGCTGATTCGACGGACGAGCGGCTTTGAGGCTGGCTTCTTGCCCGGAGGTGACTTCGCCCACGCCCAGTTTTTCCCGCAGGTCCGCTCCGGCGCGGCTCACCAGTTCATCCAGTTGTTTTTCGGTGCCTCGTTCCGAAAACGCCGCCAGGGTGCCGCCCATGGAGGTCTCCTGCAGGCGCAGATCAAAACGGACTTGCTGCGAGGTTCCGCCGAAATCCAGGTACGACCCCACGACGATGTAATCGGCCCCCAGATTTTGCCGCAATCTCCGCAGGCTCTCGCTCCCCAACGCTTCCCCGTGAGGAGCGGCAATTCCTGACGCCTCGCGGGCCACGGTTTCCCCAGGAATGGTGCGCAGCTTTTCTCCGGCCGCGAGCTCGGTGGTCAGCATTTCTCCCAACGCAGTGGACAGCCAGTCGGCATCAGCACGCCCGGAAAGATTGGTGAAGGCGAGCACCGCAATCGACCGCCGCCCACTAATTGGGGTGGCTGGAAGGGCCTGGGTCTGCTGTGGCGATATCCCTCGAGGATGAGGGACTCGCCACGTCAGCCAGATGGCTGAGACCAGCAACAGTATGGAGATGCAAGCAATAGCAAGACGGCGCCAGCGGCGCGAAGTGGGCGTTATGTCGCCTCGAAGCGCGCGCGCTACCTCGTCTCCATTGGCAAAACGGTTTCGCGGATCCCGGGCCAGGCAGCGCAAGATAAGCGTGTTCCAGTGCAGATCCAGATCCGGAACAAGTGTGCGCGGCGGTTGAGGATCTTCTTTGAGCCGGCGAACCGCCATGGAAATCGGCGTCTCGGCTTCAAAGGGCCGCGCGCCGGTGATCATCTGGTACAGCACGATTCCCAAGGCGTAGACGTCCGAGGCGGGGCTTAGCTGTTTGCCTTCCACTTGCTCCGGGGACATGTAGGCGGGAGTCCCAAACGATTCGCCGGTAGCGGTCAAATTGGCAAGGCGGGATTCTTTTTCCGTGCGCAGCGCCAGCCCAAAGTCAGTGATCACGGCGCGCAGGCCCTTGGCTCCGCTGACCAGGATGACGTTGCCGGGCTTGAAATCGCGGTGTAGCACTCCGGCTTCATGCGCCGCCCCCAGCCCCGATGCCATCTGGATGGCGATGGGCTGCGCTTCCGAAGGGCTCATTCGGGTTACACGCTGCAAAAATTCCGCCAGAGTATCGCCCCGTAATAGTTCCATGCTGACCAGAAGGAGGCCGTTGTTGCCTGCAGGCGATTCATGGCGGAAGAGGTCGAAGATGCGGCAGACGTTGGGGTGAGTAACTTTTTTGGCCAGGTTCACTTCACGCCGAAACCGCTCCAGGGTGCGGGCATCTCCCAGCAGTTCGGGGCGGATGGTCTTGAGGGCTACCGGCTCATGAAGTTCCAGGTCTTCCGCCTCGTACACCTCGCCCATGCCGCCGCGCGCTAAAAAGCGCGTGACTCTGAAGCGGCCCGCGAGAATGTCGCCGCTGGCGAAGTTTGTTGCGGTATCGAGAACGGCGGCAGTGGCCGGGGCCAGGCCGCCGACGGCAGGGCGGGAAAGGAAATCGCCCGCTTCCGCCTCCGACGCCAGGAGTCGTCCCACTTCCTTACACACGACCGGGTCGGCGCAAGCCTGAGTCACGAAGCCGGAGCGCTCGTTGGCTGGTCGCTCCAGGGCGGCCTCAAACAGCTCTTTAACCTTCTCCCATTGTGCGGGCGTCAATTCCATGGCGCTCTTTGAGGTCGGCGTATAACCAGGCCTTGGCAACGCTCCAGTCGCGCTTCACAGTTTTAGCGGAAACTTGCAATACCTCGGCAACTTCCTCCACCTCGAGGCCGCCGAAAAAGCGCATTTCTACTACTCGTGCCTGCCGGGGATCGAGCTTGGCCAGGCGGTTCAGCGATTCATCCACCGCCAAAACTTCTTCCGCGTGCTGATCGGAGAAAACCAAGGCCTCTTCGAGCGAAACCTTATGCTGCTCACCGCCCCGCTTTTGCCGCAGGTGCCCGCGGGCATGGTCGATCAGAATACGGCGCATCAACTGTGCGGCAACACCAAAGAAATGCGCCCGGCTTTGCCAGTTTGCCGCCCGTTGCTCCACCAGCTTCAGGTACGCCTCATGGACCAAAGCTGTGGCCTGCAGGGTGTGGTCGGGCCGCTCCCGGCGCATGTAGCTGGCCGCCAGGCGGCGCAGCTCGCCATACACCAGCGGCACCAGGCGAGAGGCAGCTTCCGCGTCCCCCTTGGTGATAGCCGATAGCAGAACCGTAACTTCCGCGCTGGTTTCTTCCGGCAAGGCGGCGCTTATTTTAAGGCCATCGGGGCGATTTTCTACCCTGGATTTCAGAGGGGCGCCGGGGCCAAATCAGGCAATTGACCGGCATCATCCACGGGGCAAGCCAATTACGATTCCAGGGCCCGGTGAATCAGTGCTTGGCGCTGGCCAGCAGAGACCCCATCCCCGGCCTGTAATCGTAGTAATTCCCGACTTGCTGCAGGTATTGGATGATGCGCTCGTCGTACTGCTGCTTCAATTGCGGAGTAAGGACGTTGTGCAGTCCATCGGGATCGCCGCCCAGGTCGAACAAGTAGCTTTCGGGAGGGGAGTCGTACGTTACGTAGAGAAATCGTCCGTTGTCGTCCAGAATACCGTAGGCCGCGCGCACGTCGGAGGCAAGAAAGAGGTCCGGGTGCGAATAACTTTCTAATTCCTGTCGCGTGGTGGTGAATAGCGGATGACCCAGCATGGGGTCGTGACGGATCGGCCGGTGGCCGAGAAGGTAGTAAAGGCTGGGAGTGATGTCCGTGAGGGCCGAAACACGGTGGTCATCGCAGACGAAGCCCTGCTGCCATTTCGCCGGCAAATGGACGATCAGCGGCACGCGAATGATCTCCGGATAGATAATGGTGGAATGACTGGAGCGCCCTAATTCGCCAGTCGCGTCGCCGTGGTCGGAAGTAATGATGATGACACTGTCGTCGTACATGCCGCGGGCCTTCAGATACGAGACAAATCCCCCGATGCAGCCATCCACCTGGTGAACTTCATAGGCCACGCGGTTGTTAAATCCCGGACGATAGATCCAATTCGCTTTGGTCGCTCGCGGCAGATCATTGTGCGCGAATTGATGGACGTTCTTAGGCTGGGCATAGAAGAGAACGGGCCTGGCCGGATCGCGACGATCCAGAACACTCTCCGCCTGCCGGATGGTGGAGCAGGCTTCCAGCTGATTCCATAGGGGCTTGTCGGTGTCCAGCTTGATGGCGCCGTCCGCCGGAGAGAGTATCTGGCGCAGGACTTCGTCCCAGCTGACGATCAACTGGTAATCGTCGGCCTGGGCTAGCTTTTCTAGATTGTTCATTTTTAGGAACGGCTGCTGATAATGCGCATGCAGCAGCATGGCCCCTGCCCAGATCGCCGGTTCAGAAAGAGAAGTTCCCGCATATTGGGTGTACACGTTGTGCAGGGCCACACTGTCCCGCGCCAGCGCATCCAGGTTGGGCGTGAAATCGACTCGCGGGTTGTAGGCTCCCAGATAATCGGGACGCAGGGAGTCGATTACAAACAGGAAGATATTGGGCCGATATCTCTTGCCGGGCGTGAGCGAATTCACCAGCGGCACTTCGATGGCGGAAGCGTTGCGGATGTCCGTGTATTCCCGCAGGATGCGGCATAAATCACCGCAGCGCTCGCCCCGGCTATTTCCCAGCAGTTCGTGGACTAATTGGAAAGAGGCGTTCTGGCTGGCGTAAG
>DATGIY010000007.1:0-2991 GCA_035295475.1 Terriglobales bacterium | reverse complement strand
GCGTAGTCGTGCCGAAGATCTGGAAGGTAATGTCGTCAAACAGTTCCTGGGGGTCGGTATTGGGAACTTGTGAATTGTCAGCTCCGCGGTGGACCGGAACCGAGTGGGCGGGCCCTTGACCCTGAAAATACTCAGGGTTGGAAGGATTGGAGTAGTTTAGCGGCATTCCGTTGTAGCGGGGATCGTTGCCAGCAGGGAGAAAATGACGTGGGCGCGTGCTCTCGTCGTAGAGGAAACCGGCGACGTTGTCGAAGGAGCGGTTTTCGAGCATCACCACCACAATGTGCTGGACTTGGGAGAGAGGGGTGGGCATCAGACAAATGCTAACTCAGCAAGGGACAGTATTGGCGGGGTGGACGCTGGGCGTGGGGCTACGCAGATTGCATGCCAGCGCGAGTTCAAGTTCTCGGCAATGAAGGGCTTTTGCTATGCTGAGCATGCGGGACAGAGGAGCCTTGTCGGAGAGCGGATCGAGCGTGAAGTCCAGCCAGGCAGAGGCCATCACGGCGGCGGTGGCGCGGACCGAATTTCGCGATCCCGAGTCGGGGGCTGAGGTATTGGGCCGCATTTTCCGGCAAGCGCCGGTGGGCGTCGCGGAAGCACTCGCCACGCTGCTTCCGGACTCACCCGATCCCGACGGAGCCCTCCTCTCCTGGGAGCGCCTGATGGAAAGCGGCGGGCGCGAGTTATTGCGGCTCCTTGACCGTCATCGCTCCTTAATCCACTACGCGCTCGCGGTGTTCGGTTACAGCCGTTTCCTGGGCGACACGTTGATCCGCAATCCCGATCTGCTGTCTCATTTCCTGAAAGAGCGGGTGCTTGACCGCAGCTATTCGCGCGAGGAGCTGCACGAGATTTTCGCCCGTTTTCAGGCCCGCAGCGCGGCGTCGGCGCCCACAACGTCGGGCGCGGGGGCGCCCCGGCAAACAGCCTCCGCCGCAGCGGGCGAGATGAGCCTGGTGCTGGCGCGCTTCAAGCGCCGGGAATACGTGCGCATCATGCTGCGCGACGTCCTGGGCCTGGCCCCCCTGGCGGAAACCACGGCGGAGATTTCCAGCTTGGCCGACGTTCTGATCGAGGAAGCGCTGAGCGAGGCCGAGGTTGCCATGCGACGCCGTTACGGCTCGCCCCAGCACCTGGATGCGGAAGGGCGCGTGGTGCAGACGCCGTTTGCGGTATTTTCGCTGGGCAAGCTGGGTGGCAATGAACTGAACTACAGCTCGGATGTGGATCTGCTATACATCTATGGCGACGGGGAAGAGCTGCCCTCGGCGCCCATTCCCAACCGCGAATACTTCGTACGCCTGGCGCAACTGGTCACACAAATTCTTTCCCACATGAGCGCGGAAGGGCGCGTCTTCCGCATCGATCTGCGCCTGCGTCCGCAGGGGGCAGAGGGAGAACCCGCGATCGCTCTCAGCCAGGCCCTCCGTTATTACGCGCAGGTCGCGCATGACTGGGAGCGGCAGGCGCTGATCAAAGTGCGCTATACCGCGGGATCGGCGGCGCTGGGGCGCGAGTTCATCCGCGGAGTGCAGCCCTTTATCTATCGGCAGCAGGTCAACTTTGCCGCCGTGGAAACCGCGCTGGATGCCCGGGAGCGGATCAGCGCGCGCCGGCAGCAGGCGCTGCTGGAGTCGGGACGCATTGACGTCAAGCTGGACCGCGGCGGTATTCGCGACATCGAGTTTCTGGTGCAGTGCCTGCAGCGGGTGTACGGGGGAACCGAGCCCTGGCTGCGTTCCGGGGGCACGCTGTTCTCTTTGCAGAAACTGCACGACAAGCGCCACATCAGCGGCCAAGAATTTCACGAGTTGACGGCAGCCTACGAATTCCTGCGCAAGGTGGAGCACCGATTGCAGCTTCGTCAGGGACAGCAAACGCACCGGCTGCCTGACTCGCCGGAGCAGTTGCGCATTGTGCAACGCTCGGTCGGGCCCGATAAAGCGCTGCAATATGCGCAGGAGAGCATTGCGGTCAGGGTGCGGCAGCGCATGGCGGCGGTAACGGAGATTTACGAGCGCATCATTCATCACCAGCATCTGCAGCAGGCGCGGGAGAGCGAAGCTGACTTCCTGCTGTTGCCGCGGGTGGAGCCGAGCGGGATCGAACAGCCCTACCAACAACTGCTGCAACGCCTGGGAGAAGACTCACCAAAGCTGTACGAGATAGCGGTTCGCCCGGCAATGGATGCCAGCACCCGGCGCAACCTGTACCGGTTTCTGAGCGCCGCCTTCACCAGTTCGGACCGGTATGCGGCGGTGATACGGGCCTCGAGCGCGGTGGAACACGCGATGGACCTTTTCGCGTGCAGTGACTTCCTGACCGACATACTGGTGCGTCATCCGGAAGAAATTGCTTCTCTCGAAAACAAAGCCGCTCCCCAGTGCGTGGAGGGAGCTGGAAGTTTGTTTGCCGCGCACGAGTCAGCGGGGGGCGAGCGGCCGGGGGACCCGACCTTCGAGTATCTGGGGGGCGCGGATGTGCCCTACGCTGAGAAGTTGGCCCTGTTACGCCGTCATTATCGGCATCGCATTTTTGCGTCGGGAGCGGCCGACATCCTGCAATCGCGGCCTGTGTACGAGTCCTTGCTGCGCAGCACGGCGGCGGCGGATGACGCCGTCCGAGCGGCCTTTGCCATTGCCGGGCGGCCCAGCGGACTGGCGGTGCTGGCCTTGGGACGCTTGGGCAGCAGGGAATTCGATCTGCTTTCCGATGCTGACCTGCTGTTCGTGCGCGAGGAAGCTCTGGCGCCGGAGGCAGCAAGCCGTTATGCCGGGCAGATCATGCAGGCCTTGGCCGCCTACACGCGCGAGGGCACGGTGTTTCCCGTGGACACGCGCTTGCGCCCGCGCGGAGGCGAGGGTGAGCTGGTAGTAACGGCGGCGGAGTTGCGTTCCTATTGCCTGCAGGAGGCGCAAGCCTGGGAAGCGCTCACCTTCACCAAGCTGCGGCCGATCGCGGGTTCGGCCTCCGCGGCTGCTCAAGCGG
>DATGIY010000006.1:0-7560 GCA_035295475.1 Terriglobales bacterium | reverse complement strand
GACAACTTCCAGCAGACTTCCATCTCTCATGTGTACTGCGCCGGCGAGCCGACCGGAATTGGGGGTCTGGAATTGTCGCTTGTGGAGGGCGAGATTGCCGGCTACGCGGCCGCCGGAAAAATACAGTCAGCGCGGCATCTGATTGCCAGGCGCAAACGGCTGCAGCGTTTCGCGGATGCCATGGAGCGTGCCTTTGCCCTTCGTCCCGAATTGAAGCATCTGCCCGCGCCCGACACCCTGATGTGCCGCTGCGAGGATGTAACGTTCTCGCGCCTGCGGGAACATAACTCATGGCGTTCGGCCAAATTGATTACGCGTTGCGGCATGGGGCCATGCCAGGGACGGATCTGCGGCCCGGCCGCTGACTTTCTGCTCGGCTGGAAACCGGACTCGGTGCGCCCGCCCCTATTTCCGGTGGCTGTAGAAAGCCTGATGGCGGTCGCTGCTGCAGGCACCTCAGAAACGTCGTTGCACAACCCGCGGTAGAGGAGCTGAATATGGAATGGAAGGGCGTCATGCCCGCGATTACCACCGCATTCGATCGTCATCTTAAAGTGGACTTCTCCTTTCTGGCAGATCATTGCAACTGGCTCTTGGACAACGGCTGTACCGGCATCGTTCCCCTGGGCTCCCTGGGTGAGGGCGCTACCCTCAGCATGGCCGAAAAGCTGGAGATCGTGAAAACTTGTATTCGCGCTGTTGGACAGCGCGCTCCTGTGGTGGCCGCAATCTCCTCCCTGAGTACTTATGACGCAGTGGAACTGGCCAAGGCCTTTACTGATTTGGGCTGCCAGGGATTGATGGTGCTTCCGCCATACGTTTATTTGGGTGACTGGCGCGAAATGAAAGCCCACGTCAGCGCCGTGCTCAAAGCCACGAAGCTGCCCTGCATGCTCTATAACAACCCCGTCGCCTACGGAACCGATTTCCTCCCCGAACAGATCCAGGAACTCGCGCGCGAACATGAGAACCTGGCCGCGGTGAAAGAGTCGAGTACCGACGTGCGCCGGGTAACGGCTATTCGCGCCTTGCTCGGCGACAAGCTGGCGCTCTTTGTAGGAGTCGACGATGCCATTGTTGAGGGCATCGCCGTGGGGGCGGTGGGTTGGATCGCCGGCTTGGCCAATGCTTTGCCGCGAGAGTCGGTTGAGCTCTTCGAACTGGCCGTCCGGGGTGACAGTCAGAAAACCTTTGAGCTCTATCGCTGGTTCTTACCGCTATTGCGCATGGATACAGTGCCGAAATTCGTGCAGCTGATCAAGCTGGTGCAGGAGGAGTGCGGCATGGGCAGCGCTCGCGTTCGTCCACCCCGGCTGGAACTCGCCGGCCATGAACTGGAGCAGACGCGAGAGCTGATTCGCGGCGCGCTGGCAAATCGTCCTGCTCACTGCCGCACCTCCAATAGGCAAATGACTTATGCCCGATAAGGTTGAAACCCTTACTGCCGTCGGCAACGAGTTGCAAGGCCTGTCTCTGATCGGCACCCAAAGCAGCTCGGGGAAGGGCCGCCCCTTTACCGCGGTTAACCCTGCCAATGGCAGCAAGCTGCTTCCCACCTATTACTCGGCCAGCGAGGAAGAGCTGGACTTGGCCTGCCGCTTGGCGGCCGAGGCGTTTGCCGTCTACAGCCGTTTGCCGGGACGGGGGAAGGCAAGCTTCCTCCGCACCATCGCCCGTCGCGTGGAAGAAATCAGCCAGCCCCTGGTTGCGCGGGCGATGCTGGAAACAGGTTTGCCCGCGGCTCGACTCCAGGGAGAAGCAGCACGTACTTGTAATCAATTGCGCTTGTTCGCCGACGTGGTAGAGGAGGGTTCGTGGGTCATGGCCCGCATCGATCCTGCGCAGCCGGACCGCAAGCCCTTGCCCCGGGCGGATGTTCGCTCCATGTTGCGTCCGCTGGGGCCGGTGGCGGTGTTTGCCGCCAGCAATTTCCCCCTCGCCTTTTCGGTTGCCGGCGGTGACACGGCTTCGGCGCTGGCAGCCGGCAATCCGGTAATCGTGAAGGCTCACGCGGCTCATCCGGGAACATCCGAACTGGTAGGCAACGCCCTGCGCCAGAGCGTGCGCGAACACTCGCTTCCCGAAGGCGTTTTTTCCTTGTTGTTCGACGCGGGTATTGAAATCGGAACGTCTCTAGTTAAACATCCCGCCATTAAAGCCGTGGGTTTCACCGGTTCGCGGGCTGGCGGACATGCGCTGATGGCGGCCGCGGCTTCGCGTCCTGAGCCCATACCGGTTTATGCGGAAATGAGTAGCGCCAATCCAGTCTTTATTCTCCCTGGGGCTATGCGCGAACGGCGCGAGCAGATTGCCGCCGGCTTGCATGCTTCCATGACTCTGGGCGCCGGTCAGTTTTGCACCAAGCCTGGCCTGGTGCTCCTCGAGAGCGGTGAACAAGCACAGCAATTTGCCCATAAGCTAAGCGAGCTAGTGGCAGCACCCGCTTCTTATAATTTGCTTACCCCGGGAATCCACTCTGCTTATTCCAGAGGTGTAGGTGAGCGCTCCGGTTCTGCTGCGGCTGAGGTATTGGCGGAAGGTCCGCCTCCACAAGGCAACGGATGCGGTGCGGCCGCGGTTGTGTTTCAGACCGATGCTGAGCGCTTCCTGCGCGACCCCACTCTGGGGGAGGAGTTATTCGGCCCCTCCACGTTGCTCATCAACTACACCAGTCGCCAGCAGTTGTTGCAACTGGCGCGTGGCCTCGAGGGACACCTTACAGCCACCATTCATGGTACCGAAAAAGATCTGTCTGATTATGAGGATCTGGTCCGGGTCTTGGAAACCAAGGTGGGGCGCATCGTCTTTAACGGGTTTCCCACCGGTGTTGAGGTCTGCCACGCCATGATCCACGGTGGTCCTTATCCCGCCACCTCCGACAGCCGCACCACTTCGGTCGGGACCCTAGCAATTCTGCGCTTCGCGCGCCCTGTCTGCTTTCAGGGCTTTCCCCAAAACGCGCTCCCCGAAGAGTTGCGTGACCCCAACCCACTCGGTATTTGGCGCATGGTAAACGGCGCCATGACCCGGGATCCGATTCACTGAAGGCCCCCGGCTGTTAGGCAAGATTTGCCAATGACGCGTGCGGCTCTGGCTTACCCGTTAAGCGAGCCGGAGTTATTGCGGGCGCGGCTGCCGGATGCGTGAGATGTATTGGAGCGGCGTTCCTGCAGCGCTTGCTTGAGCGATTGGCCGGCATAGAGAATGTGCTCGCGCAGCAGCTTGCAAGCCCCGTTCACGTCTCGCTTGCGGCACAGTTCCAGGAGTTCATGATGCTCGCGATTAGCCCGCTTCATGCCATGCGTCAGGTAGAGCTGCAGCCGCGTGTAACGCTCCCCATTGGCATTGACGTTGCGAATAATGTTCATCATGTGGGGGCGGTTGGCGCGCGAGTATAGCAGCGAATGAAATTCCCAGTTCAAGTGCCCCCAGGCGGAAACATGCTGTTCGCGCCGCAGCTCATTCACAAATTTGCGCAATACCGACTCCGCCTGTCGCAATTCCTCTTCCGTCAGCTCGGGAATCGAAAGCCGCAGAACTTCCGGCTCCAGCAGAGCGCGGATGGTGAACAGTTCCTCGACGTCGTCGGGCGAGAGCGCAGGCACGACAGCCCCGCGATTCGGAACGATCGTGATCAGGCCTTCGGCGTCCAACTGGCGCAAGGCTTCGCGAACCGGTATACGGCTGACCTGAAATTGATTGGCAATCGCATCCTGCCGCAACTGCATGCCTTCCGGGATATCGCCGCGGATAATCTGCTCTCTTAGCTTTTCCGCTACGGCGGAAGTGAGTGACTGTCGCGGAATAGCCAGGCTGTTGGTGGGATCAGGTGCGATCATCTCGGCGCTCGCCCACAGTCATTTTTCGAAGGCAGACTATACCACGATCCGGATATATTGTATCCGGCGAAATGGCCGTGTGCTGGGGAACCTCCTGGAAAGCCTCCTAGGCGCGGATCCCCAGACAGAAGGGATCGCGTTCGTCCAGCACCAGGTCGGCCTCCGCGTTCACGAAAGCCGATCCTTTGATGCTGGGATAAATCTGTCCGTCGACGACCTGAATCGTTCCCTCGAAGACGCTGCCCACGACGCTTTCCTGCCTCCAGACTTCGCCTTCTCGCAGCTTCCCGTCGGCAAAAAGGCACGCCATTTTGGCGCTCGTTCCCGTCCCGCAAGGGGAGCGGTCATATGCTTTGCCCGGGCAGAGCACAAAATTCTTGCTGTTCACGCCCGGCAGGCGCGAAGGACCGTACAGTTCCACGTGGTCGATTTCCGCCCCGGCTTTCCCGGTAATCCCGGCAGCGGCCAGCGCCTGGCGGATGGCCCAGGTAAAGTTGGTGAGGGCCTCAACGTTCCTCAGCGACAGCTCCAGTCCATGTTCGTGCACCAGGAAGAACCAGTTGCCGCCCCAGGCCACATCACCCTGGAGTTTGCCGTATCCGGGCACGTCCACCACCACATTCGCAGCCAAGCGATAGCTGGGAACGTTGTTAACCGTAACCTGGCCATCCTCGTGCAACACCGCCGTGACCGTGCCTACCGGGGTTTCGACGCGGTGCTGGCCGGCCTTGATTTTCCCCACGTAGGCCAGGGTCACGATCAGGCCGATGGTGCCGTGGCCGCACATACCGAGATAGCCCACATTGTTGAAATAGATGACCCCGGCCACGCAGGATGAATCCACCGGTTCGCACAATAACGCGCCCACAATCACGTCGGAGCCGCGGGGCTCGTTTACCACCGCGGAGCGGAACGTATCGTATTCCGAGCGAAATCGGCGCAGCCGCTCCGCTAGCGGTCCCTGCCCCAGGTCCGGCCCGCCCCCGATTACCAGGCGGGTGGGTTCGCCTCCGGTGTGCGAATCGATAATCTGAACTTTACGCAACGACATCAGCCTGTTACTCCCTTGAGCTTAAATTCCGTATGCCTTCCTTTACGCGCCCTGGAGCGGCGGGCGTTGTAAATGCCAATCCGTATGCGCCTGGAAGCGATTGGCCGCGGCGATGACCGCGTGGTCATGGAGTGCCCGGCCGAGGAACTGAATCCCGAACGGTAATTTTTCCTTGCTGAAACCGCAGGGCACAGTGATCGCTGGCAGCCCGCATAAGCTGGAGAGGCCGTCGGGCGCGCGCCGTTCCAGCGGTTCCTCGCTGCCATCGTCGGGAGGTGCCTCGATGGGAGAGGCTGCCGTGGATTGCCCCGCCGTGGTCAGCACATCGAAGTCTTCGAAAAGTTTATCGATCTGCCGCTGCAGCTGCAGGCGCACACGTTGCACCTGCAGATATTCGGGAGCGGTGAATTGTTCGCTGGCATAACCGTTGATGCGTCCCAGGGGATCGTCCAGTTCGGCGCAACGCCCGGAATGAATTAAGTCCTGAAACGACGAGGCAGCCTCCATGAGGATGGTCAACTCCGCTGCCTCCTCATAGGGGCCATCAGGCACCTGAACGTCACGAATCTTCGCTCCGGTCTTTTCCAGCACCTTGAGCGCGTCGTCCAGGCGCTGCTCCAGCCCGGGGTCCATCCGATTCCAAACATTAGCGAGGCGGCCGATTCGCAGCGGGCCCGTCGCCGTCTCCGCCCCGTGGTAGGTGAAGGAAGCCAGGGAAGAGGGCAGGGAATCGTGATCCCGCGGATCGTGCCCGGCAATTGCCGAAAGGATTAAGCCGCAATCGTCCGCGGTGCGCGCCATCGGCCCCAGTTTGTCCATGGTGTAGGCGATGGCCATGGCGCCATGCCGGCTGACCCGCCCAAAGCTTGGCCGCATGCCGGCGATGCCGCACCACGCGGAAGGACAAATAATGGAGCCCCGAGTGTCCGAGCCCAGAGCCCACGGCGCCAGGGCCGCGGCTACGATGGCCCCGGAACCGGCGGAGGAGCCGCAGGTCCAATACTTCGGATTCCACGGATTCTTGCAGGGACCGGTCAGCGCCGCCTTTGCCGATTCGTAGCCCAGTCCCCCGGCCAGCTCTATCATTGCTGCCTTGCCGATCAGCACCGCGCCTGCCTGGTTCAGCCGCTCAATCACGGTGGCGTTGTAGTCGAATGCTTGCTGGGCGTATGGCCGTGCTCCCCAGGTCGTGGGATAACCTTTGACTGCGACCAGATCCTTGGCCGCATAGGGCACGCCATGCAGCGGGCCACGGTAGTGGCCGTTAGAAATCTCTCGTTCCGCAGCGCGCGCTTGCTCCAGTGCCAGACCCGTCGTGATGGTGACGTAGGCGTTCAGTTGCGGGCCCAGTTGCTGGCTACGCTGCAGGTAGCTCTCTGCCAAGGCAACCGGGGAAAGCTGCCGTTGGCGGATGCGCTCGCCAAGCTGGCGCACGGGAAGATAGAGGATGTCCTCGCTCAGCAAGCTTATTCTTTCGCTTTCGGGTTATCGTGATCCTGGTCTTTCGCTGACCGGCGCAGCGCCCTGGCGGCTTCGTGTTCGTAAAACTTCAGCACTGTGGCGGCGGAGTCACCGTTGTTCAACGGATAGTTGCGGATGGGCGTCAGCAGCTTTTCGTTGTAGGCAAGTATTTTGCGCAAGCGCTTCTTTTGTTCTTCGGACAGGCGGTCTCCATAACGGTGCACAATCGCTTGCCAGCGGGCCTCGCTCTCGGCTTCGTCCAGCGGGCTCTCGTTGTCACCGTGATTCCCAAGGATCGGCGAGGCCGCCGCGGGGACAACCGTGAGGGCAGCCGTGGCGCTCGCCCAAGCTGCCGTCTGGGCAAACTGGCGGCGCGTGATGACGGTCGGCGGCGGCGAAGGCTTTCGCGGCATAGAGTTCAACCGCATTGTATGGATACAATATCCGCCCGGTCAACCCCGCCCTGCCACTTCTCAAAACCGCTTGGCTTCGAGGCCGGCGGGCGAAAACAGCCTAATGCTTGGCGGGAGAATCGGGAGCCACGGCAATGAAGCCTTCCAGCGGCCCAAACTTCTTTTTCTCGGCGTACACTCGCCAGCGCCGCCATACGATGCGCAGGCTGGCCATGATGGGAATGGAAAGAAAAACCCCAATCACGCCGGCGATCTCTCCCCCCGCCAGCACGCCAAAAATCGCCGCCAGCGGATGCAGTTGCATGCTTTCGCCCATGATTCGGGGAAGAGTCACGTAGTCTTGCACCAGCCGCCAGGCTGCCAGAAAAATTGCCAGCAGCAGCAAGTGCTGGTAGCTCATGAGCAGTGCCACTCCCAGCATCAACACGGCGGCAATGAAGGGGCCGACTACGGGAATAAATTCCAGGACCCCGCCGGCGGTGCCGAGCACCAGGGCGTATGGCACCCGCATGATCCCCAGGAAAGTGACATAGACAATCAGCGCCAGGGCGGCCAGCGATAGCTGGGCGCGGATGAAATGCGCCAGCATGTCGTTGAGGTCGTTGATCACCCCTTCCACGAATTCTCGTTGCGGGCGGCTGCCGATCATCATCAGGACCACGTCCGTGAAAGTGCGCCCGTCGCGCAGAAAGAAGACCGCCAGAATGGGAATCAGAATCAGCCACCAGATGTTTTGTGCGACTGTCGCCAGCCTCAGCCCGGCACGGCTCGCCAGTTGGGCTATCTCCTCGCTGTG
>DATGIY010000005.1:0-2892 GCA_035295475.1 Terriglobales bacterium | reverse complement strand
CAGGTCCGCGGTGGCCGCGATGCGCATGGCGGTTAAGAAACTTTACGCTCATCCTGAGGCGAAATGGGACAGGACAGGTCCGCCGGCGGGACGAGTTTGGGCTGGCGCTGGTCGCGAAAACGGTCCACCAGGTTATCCAGGCCCCATTCCCGGACGTCAATAGCAAACATGTTCTCATCCACCAGGCTGCCGCGAAAGGCGGCGTGGGGATTGGGATTGGCAAGTTCGTGCTGAAAGCGCTGCAGCAATCCCTGCCAGACGTCGCACGGGACATAGGAGGCGCGCGCCGGGTAAATGTAATGAAACAGAACCAGCATCCAGAGGAGCATTTCCCAATGGGACCCGACCAGGTGCAGCAGGCGTTCCCAGTCCAGGCGCCCACGAGTGCCATGGATGACGTGCGCGATGTCGGCGCCGTCAAAGCGCTCGCGGCGGGTGACGAACAATTTGGAGGCAATCAGTTCTTCGGGCGCCAGGACGCGAGTCGGCACGCCCACGATCTTCGCCGGTAAACCGCGCTCAATCCAGCTGTCTTCCACGACAATGACGGCGTTGCTCATGCCGCAGATCAGATCGACAAAGAAATCGCCGCGATGAGCCTTGGCCAACCATACCGGGTCCCAGATGGCACACTCAAACCCGTCCTGGACCAGAGATTCCAGGGCATGGGGGACGTGCTGCGCGGGCAGGAAGACGTCGAGATCTTTGGTGTCGCGCCAGATGCCGGTATGCTGCTGCAGGGCAAAGGCGCCGGAAACTACATAGGGCACGCCACCCTGGTTCAGCACCTGCAGGACTTCACGGAACAGGCGCTGCTGTTCGGGCGGGAAGTCAGGCTCGATGGAGGAACTGACCGGCAGCGGCTTGGCGTCGGCATTCGGCACACGTGCTTGGATGTTGTTCCTGGTCCGCCAGTTGGAATGCCGGCATCGAAAAGACAGTCGGCAGGTGGTTGGTAGCTGGCAGCGCGACAGTGGTAGATTGAGCCGGCCGTCGATTGCAGCCGGCGCGGAAAGGCATTGGAGAGCTAACGAGTTACGTCTCTACCAAAGCTCCTGTGGGGCGCAAAGAATGAGCCGATCAACACAGATGGTTGAGATCCAGGACCGGCAATTGCAGCTTTCCAACCTGGATAAAATGCTCTATCCGGATGCCGGATTCACCAAGGGGCAGGTCATCGACTACTACGTGCGGATTGCGCCCGCGCTGCTGCCGCACTTGCACGATCGGCCGCTGACTATGAAACGCTACCCCAACGGAGTGAGTGGCCAGTTTTTCTACGAGAAGAACTGCCCTTCCCATCGGCCGAAGTGGGTGCAGACAGCCTCGGTTTGGAGCGAAGGCAACCAGCGCTATATGAATTATTGCCTGGTGCAGGACTTGCCCACGCTGGTGTGGGCGGCCAACCTGGCGGATATTGAACTGCATACGTCGCTCTCCCTGGGGCGGGACATTCTGCGTCCGACCATGCTGGTCTTCGACCTGGACCCGGGGCCGCCGGCCAACATCGTGCAGTGCTGCCGGGTGGGCTTGTGGGTAAGAGAAATCTTCCAGCACTTGGGCATGCAGTGCTTTGCCAAGACTTCCGGTTCCAAAGGCCTGCAGGTTTATGTGCCTCTGAATACTCCCACCAGCTACGAGCAGACCAAGCCGGTGGCGCATGCGATCGCGCGACATCTGGAGCAGGAGCACCCGGACCTGGTGCTTTCCGATATGAAAAAGGCGCTGCGGGTCAACAAGGTGTTTGTGGATTGGAGCCAGAACGATGACCACAAGACCACCATCTGCGTGTATTCGTTGCGCGCCAAGGAGCGGCCCACGGTGTCAACTCCGGTGGAATGGGAAGAAGTGGAACGCTGCCTGGCGAAACAGGATCCCAAGCTGCTGGTGTTCGACAGCGACGCCGTGCTGAAACGGGTGGAGCAGAAAGGCGACCTGTTCGAGCCGGTGCTGAAGCTCAAGCAGAAGCTGCCGGCGCCGGGAGCGGTGGAGGCCGGCGAGGCAGGCAATCCGGCGGCTGGAAAGGCCAAGCAGCCGCGGGCGAGGGAGTCGGTGCGAGCGTCTCGCCGCAGCCCGCGCCGAGCCCGCTCCGGGTGAACATCCCCTCGGCAGTCCCAGCAACCGCCGCCGGCTGACAGACGGTGGAAAGCAGGAAGGCATCGTAGAAGTTCCCAGGTCAGGCCCGCCCGGCGACCACGACAGGAGCTGCCCATTCCTCCAGGGGATGCTGACGGCCGCAGTCCAGGCACATGGTCACAGGAAAGCGGGTGGAGCAGTAGGGGCAGACAGCCTGGGTCCGGAAAGTGTCGAAGGCATTGCCACAGCCGGCGCACTTCCAGAAATTGCCAATGGGAGGAGAGCTCTTGCAGGTCGGGCAAAGGTACGCGGCATGGCGCGGGATCTTGGCCAGTTTGGATAAAGCCTGCGCCTGGCGCAGGCCACTCCAGCAGTTCATCAGAATAAAGGCCGACAGAACGGCGAACCAGATGGAGTGAATCCAAAGGGCAAACAAAATCAGGCCGGTCACGCCGGCAAAACCAACGACCGTAGCCGCCATGAGGCTGCGGGCGCGCCCTAGCACAAACCATAACAGCGAGCGCAGGATCTGCCCTCCATCCAGGGGATAAATGGGGAGCATGTTGAAGACCAGAAGCCCGGTATTGATGAACCATACCGCCCGCAGCAGGAGATAGAGATTGGGCATGGTCACGGCCCAGCCCAGCGAGCGGCTCCACAGGACCAGGACGGAAAGAACGGGAAGGAGCACTACGTTGACCAGCGGTCCAGCGGCAATGCTCCATAAGGTAGCGCCGGGCCGGGGCGGCGGGTCCACAAAGGCCACTCCGCCCAAAGGCCAGAGCACGATGTGATCGGAGCGTCCACCCACCTGGC
>DATGIY010000004.1:0-2521 GCA_035295475.1 Terriglobales bacterium | reverse complement strand
GTCTTCCTAAGCAACGTTGCAGACTTGTTTCGAAGTGTGCCCGAGCCCGCCGGTGTGCCGGCCGCTCCTTTCTGGCCGGACGTTTTCGTTGCCACCGGCTTGCCTTGGCGCAGTTTGCTGCAGTCAGGCCTGACTCACGGCCTCGCGGTAGCGGCAATCTGGGGCTTGTCCCACGTGTGGCTAGGCCGGCCACAAATTATCGCCCGCCCGGTTTTCGATCACAGTCAGATTGTCTACTACAGCGTGTCTGAATATCTGCCGGCCATGAAGTCTCCGGCCCCGGGGGCGCGCATCTCGCATCCCGCCGAGCCGACGAACGCGCCGCAGGAAATTATCTCCGTTCCTCAGGAAGCCGATAATCGCAGGCAGACCATTGTCACCCCTCCAAATGTGAAGTTGGCGGCAGAGATGCCCCTGCCCAATCTGGTGGCCTGGACGCCGCTACCGTCGGCGGTGCCCGTGCCTGGGTCGCTCGACTCTAAGCTGAGGTTGCCGGACATTTCCCTTCCGGCCATACCGCCGCCCCCCGACATGCCAAAGGCAATTACCCGCCGGGCCGATATGCTGCCGCAACCGCAGGCGATTGCGCCACCTCCTTCTCTGGCCGAGGCCAGGAATCGAGCGGCGCCGACCGTGTCGCAGCCCACGGCGATCGCTCCCACGCCCGAGACCACGTTTCAAATGCGCTCGCAGCGCACCCACAATGCCCCGCCGCCGGCCGTAATCGCACCGGCGCCAGTGGCTTCGACGCTCGTTCACCAGCCGGGGGCGCTGAACGTGGCCGAACTGCAACCCCAAGTCTCGGCTCCCAAGCTCCCGCTTCCGCCGCAGCAGGTCGGGAGCAACGCTGCTCCGGGGGGAATGGCGGGCCATGGGAAAGGGTCAAACGCCACCGCTGGAAACCAGACTGCCTCGGTTCCGGATGCGGGCGGACTCGCTCTTGCTCGCCCTGTCGGACAGATGATTGCGCTTGGCCTTGCACCCACTGCGATTCACGGTCCCATCGACGTTCCGCAGGGCAACCGGAGCGGCGTGTTCGCCGCCGGACCCGCGGGCCACGCCGCCGCCTTCGGGGTCCCTGCCGGCAATAGCGGCGGAACCGCGGAAGCCGGCACGGGAAACGAAAACACAAGCCGGGACAAACTGGCGGGCATCACGATTAGCCGCGAGGGTCCCGCGCCCCGCAATACCGGCTCCCCGATCGTGGCCGCCGTACGACCACGGCAGAACCTGATGGCACTTGCCAGTGCTCCGGTTGGCTTGCATCATCTCCCGCCACGCGTACCCTCCGATATCCCCGGTCCTGCCCCCTCCGAGGTGGAGCGCGAGGTGTTTGGAGCAAAGAAGTTTTACTCCGTCACTTTGAATATGCCCAACCTGAATTCGCGCAGCGGCAGCTGGGTCATCCGTTTCGCGGAGCTTAAGGAGGATCCTTCCAGGGGTGAACTAACTGCGCCAGTGGTGGTGGAAAAGGTGGATCCCGCCTACCCGGGAATTTTGATGCGCGAGCACATCACCGGCACAGTTACTCTCTATGCTGTGATCGGCGCCGACGGCAGCGTCGCCGACGTTCGCGTCCTGCGCGGGGTGGACGACCGCCTGGATGCAGCCGCCCGCAATGCCCTGCAGCATTGCCACTTCCGTCCCGCCACCAAGAATGGCACAGCCGTCGCCCTGGAAGCGGTTATCCGCATTCCTTTTGAAGTGCATCGGATAGCGTACTGATTTCAGCAATTTAGATTTGTCATTCTGAGAGAGCGTGACCCGAGCTTGCGAGGGAGCGCGACCGAACAATGACACACAACCGAGGGCGGCTGTCCCTACATTGATTATTTTCGGGATGTGGGGGAACAGAAGAACACAGTATCAGCTAGCTGAGCCTGCTTTGGCGGCTTGTCCCTGTTCGAGGAAACGATAAACGCTGGCGTTGGTGCAGACTTCGTAGTAGAGGCTGTCGCTCCAGCCCAGAGGCGAGTAATCGCGCGTGCTCAGGCGAGCGGCGCGCGCTTCCCGGATCACCACCGTGTGGAACAAACCGCCGTCCAGCGGGACCAGGCCGCGGTGGAGGCGCATCTGCTCGTTTTCCCAGATGGTGGGCATGGCCACATCCTGGGCTTGCAGCGAGATTTCCTGCTGCAGCTTGGCAAAGGCAGCGGCGTTCAACTGAATGCCGCTCACGTTGTAAGCCAAAGGAGTATCCTCAAATTCGCCGTTGCCGCCCTCGCGCTGTAACTGAAAACGATAAACATTGAAAGGTCCGCCCAGGGGCAGGAGCCGGCGCGCTTCCTTGCTGCAGGAGGAAAGCCGGTCGCTTTCGTTCAGCGCCTCCGAAATCATGATACGGGCGCTGCCGTCCATCAGGTACATGGGCGGCGAAGCCTGGTAAGTGATGCCCACGCCCAGTTCCAGGCCGGGCAGACCCGCTTTTTGCGACTCCTCGTTGTAGGCGCGCACGATGTCCACCATTTCCTTGGCCAGCACGCAGGCCCGGCTCACCGCAAAGCCGCGTTCTCCGTCATAT
>DATGIY010000003.1:0-2260 GCA_035295475.1 Terriglobales bacterium | reverse complement strand
CCTCCATCTCCAAAGCCGGTGAATGTGTAAATCACGCTCTCCTGCCCGCTCGGTTCGACCTTATAAATTATGCCCGCGTTGGATGTCCCGCCCGCATAGGTCGTACCGTACAGCACGCCGTTCGACGTGCGCAGCAGGCCGGAGTAGGGATTAGCGCCATCCGTGCCGCCCAGGAAGCTGTGCAACACGGTCTGCTTGCCGGAGGAGTCCAGCTTGAACACCAAACCCAAATTCTGCTGCCCGCCCTGGCTGGTAGTGCCAAACAGGTTGCCGCTCGCGTCGCGGGTCAGCGGCGCCAAAGGATTCGCCCCGCGGGGGTTGACCGCGAAGCTGTAAATTACGGTCTCGGGCGAGGTCTGCGCCTGAGCGATGGAGAGCGCCGCGAACAACGCTGTCAGCCAGGCCAAGCCTTCCATTTGCAACAGGGAGCGAACGCCATTTCGCCGCATGTCCGAGGGTAGCACGCGAACTCTTTGCTCAGTTTGTCGCTACACCATGAATGTGTGCATGGAAAACATCCCGACGTTATTCAACAAATCCATGGATGAGCCACGGAGCATTGGGGCCCGCGGTGGTCGCGCGCATGGCCGAAATTGCCGTGCCCGGCGGCTGGCTGGCGGCGATGCAGGCCGAACCGGTGCTGGTGGCGCCGCCAGCAAACTTCAAAACAGCGGCACTATTACCATCTTATGGTTTATGCAACAGAGGCGAGGCGAAACACGCTGCAAAGTTCAGAACGGGAAGAATTACCGAATATGGATACCACCTCCTGAAGACCGCTGCCAGCGCGACTGAAATTGGATAGGTAATCGTCGACCAAAAGAACACATAGGCTTCGGCTGTGGCGCCCCCGTCGAAGGCCATCCCGGAAAGCGGTCCGAACAGCATCCAAGGAACCAGTAGGATGAGCCAGAAAATGAACAAGGCACGTGTCGCAGAAGGGGCGAGTTGCTTCTGATTTCTGTTCCCCCATGTCCATAGGGAGGCACCCAAGTACAGCGCGATCGACGTAGCGACCATGTTGAGAAGTATCCGCAAGGGGCGGTTCGTCATCGAGGCGACTCTTCCAAATAGGGCCACGGCCAGGAGACCGCCCGGAAGTGTTAGGAACCATGCGGGGTTGAACACCCATGCAAGTGCTGACGCTGCGCACGCGATGACCACGGAAACAATTGCCCGTCGTCGATTGAGCGATGGTCGTTGCATAGGATGGGTCGTTCTAAGTTTCTGCCGCACGTTCTTCCAAACGCACGGGTATCTGACACAGGGTCACCTCCACGATTATCTCAATCTGAATCTGCCGTTATCGGCCGGGCTTAAGCTTGGGCTGCTGCAGCGGCTTCCAGTTGTGAGGCGGCGATGTCGGCCAGCGGCAAGGGAATCAGGCCCATCCGTGCGCTCGACGCGATCCATCGCGTGGGCGAAAGCAATGGCGTCCGCGGCGTGAAGGGGATCGACGAAATCGATCCATCCATGACCTGAAAGACCCCGACGCAGACATGGATTCGTTCGAGCCAATCCGACGGGCGGCCACCGCATTGCACGACGAACTCGTGTCTGCGCGCGTCGATCAGCCACTCGGACCCATTGCCATGACATCTCACTGAGTAGTGTTGATCAGCAGGGAAACGACGCCCGCCGCGCCCACTGCCAAGTCGGCCTTACCGTCCGAGCGATCATGAAAATGACCCGCCACCACGTACAGCGGAGCGGCGCCTGTGCCAAACCGGCCGGCTTCCGAAAATGTGCCGTCCCCTTTGCCCAGCAGAATCTGCACATCAAAGTTCTGGTTTAGTGTCAAGGCCAGATCGGGTATGCCATCGCCATTGATATCCGCGATGGCCACGGCAAACGGAGACAGCCAAGTAGCATCGCACAGACCGGGCATAGTGCCGCACTGATTGGGCGCCGGGCTGAAGGTGCCGTCGCCGTTCCCAAGCAGGACTACTACGCTGCTGAAGAGTTGACCGCAGTATTGGCAGGGGATTACCAAATCGGGCTTACCATCGCCGTTGAGATCGCCCACCGTGAAGGGTGCCCCGTTCGGCTCGAAGGGAAGGCTGTACGGAATAGGCGCCCCGAAAGTGCGATTGCTTTCGCCCAGCATGACGTAGAACTCGTAGGTTAACCCGCCCGCAATAATGTCGGACCGCCCGTTGCCAGTCAGATCCGCAGCCGCCACGACCACCTGCTGCCTAGCCACGTGCTGCGGCGGCCCAAACGTGCCGTTCCCGTTACCGAACAGAACGTAGACGCCACT
>DATGIY010000002.1:0-3134 GCA_035295475.1 Terriglobales bacterium | reverse complement strand
AAAGGCGGTGTAACTGGCGACGGGATCGGTGCCGTCGAATTCCGCAAAATGAAAATGGGGGAAATTCGCCACCAGGCGGGAAATGTTGCTGCCCGCGGTCTGCACCTCGACGGGCACGGAAATGGCGTATTCGTTGTCCTCGATGCAGAAGAGCAGCGGCAACTTGCGGTTGGAGGCAGTATTCATGGCCTCCCAGAATTCGCCTTCGCTGGTCGCGCCCTCGCCGCAGGAGACATAGGTGATCTCGTCGCCGTGAAAAACAATGTCCTTGAATTCGCGGTAGTCGCCGGAAGCCTTGGCCGCCGCCTCGGGATGGGCGGCAAAGAAGCGTCCCGCTTCGGCGCAACCCACGGCCTGCAGCAACTGGGTGCCCGTGGGCGAAGATCCGGTCACGATATTGAGCTTGGGATCGGCCCAGTGCGAAGGCATCTGGCGCCCGCCGGAAGCGGCGTCTTCCACCGAGCCCACGGCCTGCAGCAACATGTCGAGCGGGGTCACGCCCAGCGAGAGGCACAGCGCGCGATCGCGGTAATAGGCGTAGAACCAGTCATAGCCAGGCTTCAAGACCACGCCGGCGGCGACACCCATGGCCTCGTGCCCGGCGCCGGAGATCTGAAAGAAGATTTTCTGCTGGCGCTTGAGGAGAATTTCGCGATCGTCCAGCCGCCGGGACAGGAACATCAGGCGGTAGAACTCGATCAGCTGCTTGCCAGTAAGGCCCTCGTAGGTCTTCTCCGGCCCCGGGCCCGGTGCGGGCGCCTTGGCCGGTTTAGGCTCTGCCTTGGTGGTAGCCATCCGACTCCTCGGAAGTGATCATCGCCACAGTCATTGGATGCGCAGCGCACTCCCGCCGCATTGTAAGCCAGGGGGAGCTCTACGAATATACTGGATTAGGTCACTCCCAACCAGCGGTGCGGGGCCAACCAAGAACCATGGTCAGAAGCAAACGGACAATCGACGGCAAGCAGATTAAGCTGCTGATTTTTGATTTGGATGGCACGCTAATCGATTCCCGCCAGGATCTGGTTAAGTCGGTGAACGCCACCCTGCGGCATTTTCGGCGCCCGGAGCTGCCGGCGGAAATCATTGCCACCTACGTGGGCGATGGAGCTCCCATGCTGATGCGCCGCGCCTTTGGCGATCCCAAAGATGAGGGTTTCCTGCTGGAGGCCCTGGAATATTTCCTCTCCTACTACCGGATCCACAAGCTGGACCACACCCAGGTTTACCCAGGGATCGTGGAAATGCTCACCACCCTGCGCCGGGGAAGGAACGGGAGCGAACGCCACATGGCGGTGCTTTCCAACAAGCCGGTCAATCCTGCCCGGCAAATCGTGGAAGCGCTGGGGCTGAAGCGGTTCTTTGACCAGATTTACGGGGGAAACAGTTTTTCCACCAAAAAACCCGACCCGGAGGGCGCGCGCAAGCTGATGGACGAGGCCGCAGCCCACCCGCAGGAGACGGTGATGGTGGGGGATTCCTCCATTGACGTGCTGACCGGGCACAACGCCGGCGCTTGGACGTGCGGCGTCACCTACGGCTTTGCGCCGCAAACCCTCCAGACGCTTCCGCCTGACCTGCTGGTGGATTCGCCGCAGGAACTGGCCGAGGCGCTGGGGTAGGTAGTACCGGGTACCGAGTACCCAGTACCCAGTACTCAGTTCTCAGTCCGGCGCCAGGCGGATTAGGCCTCAAGTAGTTGAGAATGGTGATTGCCAATCCATCAACACCGTTGTTGTTTTCGGAGCGCCGACCACACATGAACCGATCAGGAACAGCCCCGGGAATGCCGATGATGCGGAACTTACGCGTCGTCTGACTCAAAAAGATTGCAAATCAGCCACCGTCCAGGCAGCCCCTGCAATCAGGAAAGTCAGCACGCATTCGGACCAACTGAAATGTGCGTGGGGGTGAGAGATCAGGCGCGGAACCCACACCAGCACGCCAAACAGAGCCAGCATGACGCTCATCCAACGCATCGCAAGCCGCGCCTCGCGATTGATAAGAATGGCAATCGCCGCCAGGGCAAACGCTACAGTGGTAACGATCGCCCAAAACATCTGGTTGGGCGGAATCCACTTTGGAACCAGCTGAGCTGTGTCACGGAGAAGAAGTGCCTGACCGAGGGTAAAGGAAATGGCACAGATACCAAGTCCAAGGCGCGCCAATCGCCCGAACGCGACCGCTCTAACTCCATTCGCCTCAGTCAGAGCGTACAGCGCCATCGCGCCGCAGAATAATGAAAAGAACAGGAAGAAGCTTCCGCCGTACTTGTCATAGACGTTCGCTGCGGCAATAACGTCAGGAACGCAGGACAGCGAGAAGCACAAGTAGACAACGCCCAGTACGACGGAAGCCCAGCGCGCGGTCCGCGGGTACTGTATCCCAATCCCACCGGCCACTTGAGCGGCCATCAGACAGCCGCCGATTACGGCGCCCAAAGGCAGGCTCCAGATATGGCGCAAGTTTTGCCAGGTATCAGCGTCGTGCCACATAAGCGCGATGGCACCAAACAGTATCGCCGATACGCCAAAAACGATTCGCCCCACGTCGCGTCCCACGCGGGTATCGTGGGCGCCGCGGTACACTTCGCCCATACCACCAGCACCGATCGGTGAAGGAACCTTATCGGGTCCTAAGCGAGTTCCGGGACTCAGGGGCATGGCGCGCCGCACGATTGTACCGTGCGACGGAAATGGATAGAAGCTTGATTACCGCTCGAAAGGAGTCCGCCGACCATAAGCCAACTGGCGTGAGCTCAAATATCGGTAACAGGTCTCATGACGCTTTACAGGCGATTCACGCCGGCAGGGACGGAGAGCTCGCCTCATTGACAATCGGCCTCGTCTCACCCCAAACTGCTGCCAACCCATGCGCAACGGCAACTTTGGCTTTACCCCGGCGGAACTGCGCCAGATGCGCGCCCTGAAGACGCCGCACGGCATTCAACGTTTTCTGGACAAAATTGACTATCACCTGGCGGATACGGCCTGGTCGCCGCGTCGAGTACTGCAAGAAGGTACCGCCCACTGCCTGGAAGGGGCGATTTTCGCGGCCGCCGCCCTGCGGGTTATCGGCTATCCGCCATTGGTCATCGACCTGGAAGCCGAGCGCGACACCGATCACGTGGTGGC
>DATGIY010000001.1:0-4421 GCA_035295475.1 Terriglobales bacterium | reverse complement strand
AAGGCGGCCGCGGCCGGTTGCCAGATTCTCGACCTGGAATTGCAAAGTGCCATCGCGGTTCGCCGGACAGACCTGCAGCGCCTGCGCAACCGCGCCGCCCTGCTGCTCTCGTTTCACGATTTTCGCGCCACCCGCAAACTGGATGAAACCTTCCAGAAGATGGTCGCCTTCCCGGCCGAATTTTATAAAGTAGTAACTACGGCAACCACCCTGTATGACAACGTAGTTATGATGAAGTTCGTGGAGCAGACCAGCCAGCAGCATTCGCTGGTTGGTCTCTGCATGGGCGAGCAGGGTGTTATCAGCCGGGTGCTGGGATTGCGGGCCGGCAGCGTGTTTACTTTCGCGGCCGCCAGTCCCGGGGAGGAAACCGCTCCCGGCCAGATTTCCGCCCGCTCCTTGCGCGACGTCTACCGCATTGAGCAGGTGGATGCCGCTACTCGGGTTTACGGCGTGGCGGGCGACCCGGTGGCCCACTCCCTCTCTCCCTTGCTCATGAATACCGCCTTCCGCCGGGAGAATGTCAATGCGGTTTACCTGGCGCTGCACGCCAAGACCTTGGAAGATTTGCTGGCCTGCGTCCGCGACATCCCTCTTCAGGGGCTCAGCATTACCATGCCTTACAAAGAGAGCATCGTGAAGCACCTGGACAACTGCGACTCGCACACCAACCGGGTCGGAGCTTGCAACACCGTGGTACGAGGGCCCGACGGCAAGCTATACGGGTTTAATACCGATGTCGCGGGAGTAGTCCGGCCGCTGGAGCAGCGCTTGCCCCTGGAGAACGCCAAGATATTGGTGCTGGGGGCGGGAGGGGCAGCGCGAGCCGCCGTATTTGGCCTCAAGGAGCGCGGTTCCGAAGTCTATATCCTCAACCGCACCCCGGCTCCGGCACAAAAACTGGCGCGGCAGGCGCATGCCCGCTTGCTCCGCCGCCCCGACCTGAAGAAGCTGTCCTTTGACGTGGTAATCAATGCCACCCCCTTATCGAAGGAGTCGCCGCTCAACGAAGACGAGATCAAAACCCGCTTTCTGCTGGATATGGTGTATTCGCCCCCCGAGACCCGCCTGGTCAAGATGGCGCGCGCCCAGGGCGTGCAGATCATCCCCGGGGCGGACATGTTTGTGCATCAGGCCGCGCGCCAGTTCGAGATCTGGACGGGCAAACCCGCGCCGGTGGCGGAAATGCAACATGTCGTAGAACGAGGTATCCAGGAGCAGGCTGTGCTGCACGACGACAAGGCAAAGAAGAAGCCCTGAGCCAGGCAATTCAGATTCCGCGCTTTTTCTCTCTACGGGAAATCTGTTTTTTGGCGGGCGCGGCCCTCCGGCGGCGCGCCGCCATCGCCCGCCAGCACGCTATTTTTTGAGAGATTTAGGGCTTTCCCTGCCCCGTTTCCGATTCCCATACGTCCCGTCCAAGGTGGCCGCCAGCCGCCGCTTTCCTTGCACAGAAGTAGTTGCTATTTGCTCCTGAAACGTTCTAAGATGAAGCTCAGACGCGGTAAGCGTCCAGTCTCGTCGTTAGTACCTGGCGTTTTTCCCAGATTCGATCGCTCGGTTCCCGATAGTTCGCCGGCCGAAGTCCAGCTGCCCGCCTTCGGCTTCTGACTGGAGATACAGACATGCCTTGGTACGCATACTGCCTCACGGAACAGCAATCTCATAATGGCGCCCGCTCGCGGCGCCCTTTTCTTTTGGAAGGTTTGAGCGGCGTGGACGCAGCCCCCGTCCTGAGCTACCCCAGTGGCGATTTCGCCGTGGTCGTGAGTGAATACACCCACGACGGGGAGCTGGGAAAGAAGGCCATTCTCGAGCATGCCCGCGTGGTCAGCGCGTGCTTCCGCACCATGACGGTTCTGCCTTTCCGCTTTGGCACCGTATTCGAAACCGACGACTCTCTTCGCCAGGCCGTGCGCTCCAACCGCCGCACCTTCGGCGAGACCGTGCAGAAGCTGCGCGGCAAAGCCGAAATGCATTTGAAGGTGGTGGTGCATGATGGCACCTTGCGCGAGGTCATGACCGATATCGAGCTGCCGGCCACCGTGGGCGGCGAATACCTCTCCAAGCTGCGGGTTCAGGCGGCGCGGGAACGCGAGCGCCAGACCAAGGCCCGGGCTCTTTCCGTCCAGGTGCATCGCTTATTCAACCCCCTGGACGAGGAGATTACCTGCAAGAAGGTTGATACCGACGGCATGCTGATCGATATCGCCCACCTCATCGAGCACAAGTCGGTGGACAAATATCAAAATCGCTACAACATGGCTGCCAAGCAGCTGAAAAACTGTGAAATACTGATCAGTGGCCCCTGGCCGCCCTACCACTTCCTGCCCGGGAAACTGCGCACTGTGGCGGGGAACAGCTAAACGCCAGGCTGGCTGAGCGCATCCAATTCGGCAGCGCGCTTCAGTGCCCCGCTGTCTCAGGGTGGCGATGGTCCCGATAAAAGCCAAAATCCTGATCGCCGACGACGAAGCCAGTGTTCTGCTTACCACCCAGGCCATCCTTCAGCAGGAAGGCTACGACGTGGAGGCGGTGAGCAGTGGCTCGGATGCCATCGAGGCGATCCGCCGCCGCCACTATGATCTGGTCTTGACCGACCTCAAAATGCCCGGCCAGGACGGTTTGGCGGTCCTGGCGGAAGTCCGCAAACGATCTCCCCTGACCGTAACCGTGATGATGACCGGCTACGGCTCCGTGGGCTCGGCTCTGGACGCCATCCGCCTGGGGGCGTACGAGTATCTGCTCAAGCCCATTGAAGTGGAAGACCTCAAGCAGGCGGTCCGCCGCTCCCTGGAGCGCAAGCGCTTCTCTGAAATTGATACCCTTTACCGCATCAGCTGGACCATCACGCAGTCGCAGGATCCGGCGACCGTAGCCCAGGAAGTCTCGGAGGCCGTCCGCCGGGTACTGGGCCTTGGCTATGCCTGTCTGGTCACTGCTGAAGACGGAAAATGGAAGAGCAGCGGTTCGCAAAGCCTGGCCCGCGTCTTGGAATCCCCCACCCTGCGCCGTTCGCTGTGCCAGGGGCTGATTGTGACCGATCAGGACCAGGATGCGATGCTGGCCGAGTGGGCACAGAAACACCAGGTTCGCGCTTATGCTCTCGTGCCGGGTCTGGTCGGCAACCACCTGGTGTGCGTGCTGGTTGCCCATAATGGGCGGGAATCCTATGAGTTTCACGCTTCGGCGGTGCGCTTCCTGCAAGGCTTGGCCAGCCAGACCGCCTTGGCGGTCGAGAATGCCCTCTTGATTGCTGAACTCAAGCACAACAACGACGAGCTGGCCGCGGCCAACCGCAAGCTGCAGGAACTGGACAAACTGAAATCAAACTTCCTGAGCGTCGCCACACACGAGCTGCGCACGCCCTTGAGCGTGATTCTGGGATATAACGCCATGCTGGCGGAGAGCCTGCAGGACCGTTTGGACGACAGCGAGCGCCAGACCCTGGCGGAATCCATTGCCGCCTGCAAACGCCTGATCCGCATGGTCAACTCCATGCTCAACATCAGCCAGATTGAATCCGGCAAGATGAAGATGGATTTCGCTCCCACTGATTTGCGCCGCCTGGTCAATGGAGTAGCGGCTCTGTTTCAGCAGGAGGCGCGCAGCCGACACCTGCATCTTAAAGTCGAACTGCCCGGCCGCGCCCCCCGGGTGGCGGTCGATGCCGAACGCATCGAGCAGGTATTGATCAATCTGGTGGGTAACGCCATGAAATTTACCCCGGCGGGAGGCTACATCGCCATTCGCGTTCGCCACCACCCGGAATTACGACAGGTTGAGATCAGCGTGCAGGATAACGGGGTGGGGATCGCTCCCGAAGACCAGGCCCGTATTTTTGATGAATTTGCCCAGGTCCGGCGCGCGCATGGCGGCCAGGAGAATGGATCCGGACTGGGCCTGGCCATCGCCCGCCGCATCGTGGAAGCCCACGAGGGCCAGCTGCGCGTCACCAGCACCCCCGGTGTGGGCAGCACCTTCTCCTTCACCCTGCCGGTCAAAACCGGTGATATCGCGGCCTTGGGCAACGCAGTCCCCGCCTGAGACGCTTGCCCGCGTGCAATTCTCTGCCAACCAGACTGGCCATCCTGCCGGCTTCCAAGCCCTCGGTAGGCCCATGCTTCGGGTCTAGGCAACCTGATTCCAATTTGTGGAATCCAGATACAATGATGCTCCTATAGGATGGTGATTTGAGGGGCGGCGGTACCCAGTCGTTGGTGGTAGATCAACTCGTCTCCGGGCGAAAACTCAAAACAGGATGCCTGCTACTTTGGCCTGCGCGCAAGGCCAGTGCGGCAGTCGTTTCCAGGAGTTCCCCTTGGCCGACCAGAATATTCGCATGCTGATCGTGGACGATGACGGGACCATGTCCCGCTATCTGAGCTCCTATTTTTCTCGCCGGAATTTTGAAGTCAACA